>JAYUGD010000534.1:0-4906 GCA_043767785.1 Zavarzinella sp.
AACGACCGGCGGGACGCCGGTCCCACCACACGCCGGCCGCCACACGGAAACTGAAAATGCTCTGGAGCAGAGTTCAAATGGTTGCCGCACCAGTAAACGGGCGAGACAACCGTCTGAAGGCCGCTTGCCATTGCGGCGCTGGGATAGCATCGGCGGATTCATGGCTGACGGGAGTCGATGCGACCTCCCACAGCAAAGATGGTGACGCCGTTTATTGGTTCCCGCTCAAAAAACTTGCTCGCGAAGCGCGCGGCTCCACATTGAATTATTCACCAATCACCCTGCTCACAACATCATTTTTTCATTGGGAGGCGGACGCATGATCATGCGTCTTTTATAGGCGGTGTTGGCGGTCACGTTCGGTTCGGCCGTCATGGCTGAAGAACCGAAAACGAAGGTGGCGCGTGTCTTGATGCCGGACTTCGAGACCGCCAAGGACGCCGTACACTAAAATCAGTGTGGTCCAAGTGTTGGACGCCAAAAAAATGAAATCCGACGCCCACACCTACGACGTCACCAAGGACACGAAATTCTTCTTGGAGATCGGCCCCAAACGCACGGAGTTCGACGCCAAGACGGTCCTCAGCGACAAGATGGCGGCCAACTACTTCAAAAAGAATGTATGGGTGACCGTGACCGTCGAAGGGAAAACGCTCGTCTCGGTGAAATTCACCAACAAGCGGGCCGACCTCTCCCCCGCGCCGGGTGTTCCGATCAAGCCGTAGCCGCGGGAGCGGGGGCGCTACGATGCCCGCCCACGTTCACATGCGAATCTTCTACTTCCCCGCCGGCTTCGTCCCCACGTACAGGGTGGCGACGCCAAACGTGAAGGGCGTGTGCGTCACTTCCGCCAAGCCCGCTTCCCGCATCTTCTGGACAAGTTCTTCACCGTCGGGGAACGTCAGCACGCTCTCGGGCAAGTAGGTGTAGGCGTTCTCTTTGCTCTTCGAGACCATTTGGCCGACGCACGGCAGCAAGTAGCGGAAGTAGCCGCGGTACATGCGGCCGAGGAACCAGTGCCGCGGCTTGGAGAACTCCAGCACGGCCACCCGCCCGCCCGGCCGGCAGACGCGGGCCATCTCCGCGAGACCCTTCATCGGGTCGGTGACGTTGCGCAGCCCGAACGCGACAGTGACGACTTCAAACGTGTTGTCCGCGAACGGCAAAAATTGGGCGTCTGCCTGCACATAACGGATGTCCCCGGCCTTCTTCTTCGCGGATTTCTTCACGGCTCGCTCCAGCATTTGCCCGGCGAAGTCAGCCCCAATAATGGGGATCGTGCCGCCGGTCGCCCGGTGGTAAGCCAAGGCCAAGTCGCCGGTGCCGGTACACATGTCAAGAACGGGGCCGTCCGTCGCCGGGACCATGCGCGTGACGCGGCGCCGCCACGCCTTGTCGATGTTGAGACTGAGGAGGTGGTTCAGCAGGTCGTACTTCGGGGCGATGCCGTCGAACATGCGGCGGATCCGCACTTCGCGCCGGTCCAACAGGTCGTTCATCGGTCACTCGCGGGGCGGGCCATACACTCATCCTTACCGTGACCCCCCGGCCCGTGACAACGCGCGGGCCAAGTATTTCCGCCCGTGGAGGCCCGCGCATGCTCACCGCCGACGGCTGCCGATCTCGCCGCCTCGCCCTGCTCTCCCGCCTGAATCACGGCGATTCGCTGGTGCTGGCCGACCCGATTCACTTGCGGTACTTCGCCAATTTTTACGTGGACCCGTTCAGCCTGGGGGGCGACTACGGGGCCGTTCTGGTACTCCGGCCGGACGGTCACGCCACCGTTTGCCACGAGAAGCGGTTGCCGGAATCCGTTCAGCAAGCGCATGTCGATGAGCGCGTCGTATTGCCGTGGTACGACGGCGTCTCGGCCGGAATCGGCGACCGCCGCGGCGTGCTGATCCCCGTGGTGCAACAGAACGGCGGCCGCGTCCACGACTCGCTCAGCGACCCGCTGGCCCCGGCCCTCTTCGCGGCGATGCACGACTTGCGGCGGGCAAAATACGCGGACGAAATCGTCCAATTGAAAGAGTGCATGAACGTCGGCAAGGCCGGCCAAGACTGGGGCCGGGCGAACGCCGAGGCCGGCATGACGGAACTGGACGTGTACAACGGCATCTTCGCCGCGTGTGCGCGGTCGTTCGGCAAGCCGCTCATTCTCTACGGCGACTTCGCCGTCTCCCCCGGCCCGGCCCGCCGCGGCGGCCCGCCCACCCGGCAAGTCCTCAAGGACGGCGACATGCTGATCCTCGACTTCTCCGTCGTCATTCAAGGCTACCGCAGCGACTTCACGAATACACTGGTGATCGGCCGCGAGCCGACCGACGACCAAACCCGCCTCTCCAACGCCTGCGTCGCCGCGATGGCCGCCGGCGAGGCCCAACTGCGGGCCGGCCAGTCCTGCCGCGTCGTGTACGACGCCGTGCGGAATTCCTTCGCCGACAACAACCTCGCGGACCAGTTCCCCCACCACGCCGGCCACGGCTTAGGCTTGGGCCACCCCGAGGCCCCGTACATCGTCCGCCAAGCGACCGAGACGCTGCAAGAGAACGACGTGGTCACGCTCGAACCGGGCGTCTACGCAGACGGCATCGGCGGCATCCGCATTGAACACAACTACCGAATCACCGCCGCCGGCTACGAACGCCTCAGCCAGCACGACATCACCCTGACCTGAGCCGCCACGGCCGGGCCGTTGCCGTTCCCCCGGCCTGAAAGTATCATTCCCGTTTCTGGAGAGGTGACAGAGCGGCCGATTGTGCAGCACTGGAAATGCTGTGTGCAAGAAATTGTACCGGGGGTTCGAATCCCCCCCTCTCCGCTGGCCTGCCGGCCCGCGTGACATAAGTGCTTGTCACGCGGGCCGTTGCCGTTTTAAGCGAGTCTTGAGACACCCGATTTATGGCAGTGTTTGTGGCGTTTTGTGGCGGGGGGATTCTCTGGGGATCCCATGCCGAAGGTCAATTCGTTCCGCGTCGGAAAGGTGTCCGGCTACCTCCGGAACCACGTCTGGTACCTCTGCTACTTCGACAACGGCAAGCGTCACCGACCGCGCGTCGGCCCCGACCTCTCAGCGGCCCGTCAGTTTGCCGCGCAAGTCAACGGCCAACTCGCGGCCGGGGCCCCGGCCGCCCTCAGCTTCGAGCAAGTCTCCGTCCCGACTCTCAGATCGCGGTGGCTCGATCACCACGAGCACGTCCTCCGGTCGTCGGTCAAGTCCATCGCCCGGTACCGCACCGCCACCGACCACCTGTTCCGCTTCCTCGACACCCGGCCGGTCCGGCACGCCGCCCTGTTCCACACGGCGCACGCCGAGGCGTTCGTCCGGCACCTGCGGGTAGTGAAGGTATCGCCGAACGGGCACCCGAACACGGCCACGCGACCGCTGCTGGACAAGGGGGTGCGGTTCATCCTCGAGTGCTGCCGGGCCATGTTCAATTACGCCGCCAAGCGCCGGCACCTGTCCCCGTACGCAGACAACCCGTTCGCGGCCCTCGACCTCGACCGCATCCCCGTCGAGACGTCGCGGCCGGTGACACTCTTGACTCTGGACCAAGAGCGGGCGTTCTTGGCCGCGTGCGACGATTGGCAACTCCCCGTGTTCGTGACATTGTTGCTGACGGGTCTGCGGCCAGGCGAACTGTGCCACCTGTTGCTCCCTGACGACCTGGACCTCGCCGCTGGCGTCGTGCGGGTGCGGAACAAGCCGCGACTGGGGTGGCAGGTGAAGACGCGCAACGAGCGGGATGTCCCCCTCGTCCCCGAGTTGACCTCCCTGCTCCGGGTTCATGTCGGAGACAGGACGAGCGGCCCGGTGTTCCTCCGGCGGGGTTGGCCCGCAGTCGGGAACACGTTCAGCTCCGCGTTGATCGCCGAGCGTGAATTAACGCGACGGGAGGCCGAGCGTGAAGTTGTGGACGGCGCGCCGGTCAGTCGGGCCGACAAACTGCGCCTGGCCCGCCGCCTGTGGCGGGAGATGGGGGCGGTGCGTGAGGAACGGGTCCGGGAGGAATTCATCCGCGGTGCCAAGACCGCCGGGTTGGCCGGCCAGACGGCGCCGAAGGTGTTCCGGCACCAGTTCGCCACGGCCCTGCAAGAGGGCCGGGTGGACCCTCTCGTCAGAAACCTGCTGATGGGGCACTCGGCGGCCGGGGAGCGGTCGGCAGGGCACGGCTTGGGCATGACTGCCGTCTACACGCATACCCGGCCTGAAACCGTGCGCGAGCAACTCATTGCCGCCTTGGCCGGCCGGCCGGCATCGGTCGCGGCCGGCCTGTGGGCCCGCCGACGCTATCAGTCGCATTGAATCAAAATTGGTCTCAATGGATTACCTGCCAAGCCTACCGGCATGAACGAGAGAGATGTTTGGTGGCTACTGTACGTCCTATTTATGTCATGCGGCAGGTCCTGAACTTCGGCAGACGAGAATTTCAACCGCTAATACTAGGGCTGAAAGGGCGGCGGGCGAGGCGGTGGCAAGGCGAAGGCCGCCCCGGCGGCGGCCAAGTGAAAGGCGGCCCCGTCGGCGGTTGAGGCAAGGATGGACAGCGCGGTGTGCCACCGATGAACTGATAATGGCCGCGTATATGCCCACAGATGTCATGCATAAGTCCTCGGCGGGGCATTTTTCGCCTTCCTATTCCAACTGCCCCACCGAGTCAGGACTAGAAAATTACAATGACGGCGAGCGACGTTCAAGTCTCTGGCGGCGGTACAAGGCGGCACGTTTACAATTGTTGCTCGCATCAGTTGGTGCGCAGTCTAAACTTGAGGGCCTGACAAAACCCCCTTTTGAGGCTTGATCTCAAACTAGTCTTTCGCACTTTTTGGCGGGTTGAAAAGGAGTGGCGGGGCTTGAGTCCCGGCGGTAGAGTTGGGGTGCTGAAACCTACCCTCGCCCGCGGTA
>JAYUGD010000535.1:0-4905 GCA_043767785.1 Zavarzinella sp.
GCGGGGCGACGGCCTCGACGAGTTCATCCATCATCTCGCCCTTTTGGCCCATCGCCTTCTGCACCTGCTTGCCGCTCTTGCGGTTGGCGTGGACTTCCGCCTTGTACTTGCCGGGCGCCGGGGCCTGGGCCCCGGAGAGGGCGTACTTGCCGCCCTTGATCTCGCACCCGGCGGCCGTGCCCTTGTTCATGTCCACGGGCGTCAGCAACAGGGAGCCTTCGGCCAGCGGCTGGCCGTCGAGGGTGACGTTGCCGGTGAGCGACGAGGCCCCCGGGCCGCACCCGCAGACGGCGCCGAGGGTCAGGGCGATGAGGGCGATTCGCATTAGTTGTCTCCCGCGTTCGGCTCGCCGCCGGAAATAGTCCCGTAGGCCCGCCACACGCCGATGTTGATGGAGTTTTTGAAGAACTTGACGCTGCCGTCGCCCATGACGCCTTGCACGCCGCCGGTGTGGCTGCTGCGGGAGGTGGCGAAGTCGCTGTTGCCGCAGCCGCTGGCCGTGCAGGGGCGGGTCGGCGTGCTTTGCACGCAAAACGAGGCGAAGGAACACAAAATGTCCGGCGTGGACGAGTTCGGGGTCGTCGTCAGGTACAGCGTCTGGCCGCCGGCGCGGTTGGTGTAGAAAATGCCGCGGGCGTCGTTCGGCTGAATGCCGATGACCGACTCGGCGATGGCGAGGGTGTTGCTCGTCCCGTCGGTGATCGCGGCGAAGTTTTTGAACTGGCCCATGTCGAAGAACGACTTGGCGTTCAGGTTGGACTGGGTCCACTGTTCCCCGTCGTTGTAGCCGGAGAACACCCCCAGATAGTTGCTTCGCATCAGCCCTTGGAGGGCGGGCAGCGTCGGCGCCCCCGGCTCGCTCGGGCAAATGAACCCCTTCACCGCCACGTTCTGCACCGCGGCCGGCCACGCGCCGACCCACGGGTTGGGCAAGGTGTTGAAGTTCGGGCCGGCGATGACCTTGTAGTAGCCGTCTTGCTCGATGTACGGCAGCAGGTAGTGGAGCAGGTACACCCACTCGTACGGGTCGCTGTACGAGAACTGGGTCGGCGCCTTGGTCCCCGGCGGGAACGTGCCGACCGTGTCGTGGTGGTTGTGCAGCGCCAGCCCGAGTTGCTTGAGGTTGTTGCCGCACTTCATGCGGTTGGCCGCCTCGCGGATCTTTTGCACGGCCGGCAACAGCAGGCCGATCAGGATGGCGATGATGGCGATGACCACTAAGAGTTCAATCAGGGTGAACCCGCGGCGCGGCCGGCCGGCCGGGGCGGGGCGACGGAGAGAGAATCGCATAAGGGACACCCGTGCGGTTGGCGCGGGGAGGGGAGGCCCCGCGGCGGTGGTAATGAGGTTATCATAGCCGGCCGCCGCCTTCCGACGGGGTGTTTTCCGCGAGGCACGCCCCGCAGCCTCAGTTGTCTCCCGCGTTGACTTCGCCGCCGGCGATGGTGCCGTAGGCCCGCCACACGCCGAGGGTGACGGAGTTCTTGGTGAACCGGACGCTGCCGTCGCACATGGCGGCCAGGACGCCGCCGGGGTGCATGGCACGCGGGCTGGCGTGGTTCGCGTCCGTCGCCCCCGGCACGCACGGCTGGCGGCCGGGGAGTACGACTTGGGGACGGCCGCCGACCTCGAAAAACTCCTCTTCGTGATGATCCGCAACAAGATGGCCGGGCTGGCCCGCCGCGAGGCGGTGTCCCAGCGCAGCCGAGTGCGGCTGACGGACAGCGGCTTCGTGGTCGCGGCCGACTCGTCGGAAGACCCGGCCCAACTGGTCGCCGACCGCGACCTGCTCACGGAAGTCCACGCCCGCCTGACCGCCGCCGACCAGTTGCTGTTGAACTACCGGCGCGAGGGCCGGCCGTGGGACGAGATCGTCGGCCTGGTCGGCGGCTCGGCCCTCGTCCTGCGCAAGCGGTTCTCCCGCGCGCTCCAACAAGTGGCCATCGACCTGGGATTGGAAGACGATGAGTGACAATCAAGACCGCACCGGCGGCTGGTCCCCGCAGGCCGCGCCCGCGGCGGCCCGGCTGGACGAGGCGCTGGCCATCCAGCAAATGCAGTGGCGCCGCGGCGACCGCCCGCCCGCCGAGGATCTGTTGGCCGCCGATTCCGAGTTGGCGGCCGACGTGGACGCCGTCCTGCAAATGATCTGCAACGAGGTGGCCCTGCGGGAATCGCTGGGCGAGGCGCCGAGCCTGCCGGAGTACCAGGCCCGCTTCCCGCAGTTGGGGGACCAGCTCCGCGTGCAGTGGAACGTGTACCGGGTCTTGTTCTCCGTGGCGCCCAAGGCGTCCGCCCCGCGGGCGGCCGGCCGCACCGGCGAGAAGATCGGCCGGTACGAGGTGCAGGCCATTCTCGGCAAGGGCGGCATGGGCATCGCCTACCGGGCGTGGGACCCGGACCTGAAGCGCGTCGTCGCCGTCAAGACCCTGCGGGCGGCGGCGGCCGACGAGGCCGAGATCGCCCGGTTCCGCACCGAGTCCGAGGCCATCGCCCGCGTCCGGCACCCGAACATCGTCCAAATCTTCGACGTCGGCGACTCGGACGGCCAGCCGTTCTTCGCCATGGAGTACTGCGCCGGCGGCAGCCTCGCCGACCGCCTGAAGACAGCCCCGCTGCCGCCGCGCGAGGCGGCCCGCGTCGTCGAGCAAATCGCCCGCGGCGTGGACGCCGCCCACCGCCTGCACATCGTCCACCGCGATTTGAAGCCGGCCAACATCCTCCTCACGTCGATTTCGGATTTCGGATTTCGGATTGCGGAATCGAAAACCCAAGACAAGAACGCCGAATCGACCGTGGCGGACGGTTTGAAATCCGCAATCCGCAATCCGAAATGCTTCCCAAGGTGACGGACTTCGGCCTCGCAAAAGCCCTCGACGCGGAGGACGGGCAGACGCGGTCGAACGCCGTGATGGGGACGCCGAGCTACATGTCCCCGGAGCAGGCGTTCGGCGACACCGCGAAGGTGACGGCCGCCGCCGACATTTACTCGCTCGGGGCGGTCCTGTACGAGTGCCTGACGGGCCGGCCGCCGTTCCGCGGGGCGACCGTGGCCGAGACGTTGGACCAAGTGCGGCACCGGGAACCGCTCGCCGTCCGCCAGTTGCAGCCGAAGACGCCCGTGGACCTGGAGACGATCGCCCACAAGTGCCTGCTCAAAGACCCGGCCAAGCGCTACGCGACGGCCGAGGCGATGGCCGACGACTTGGCGCGCGCCCTCGACGGCCGGCCCATCCTCGCCCGGCCGGTCGGCCCGGCCGAGCGGGCGTGGCGGTGGTGCCGGCGGAACCCGGTCGTCGCGGGGCTGATCGCCTCCGTGGTCACGGTGTTCCTCGCCGGCGGCACGGGGACGACGGTCATGTGGCTGCGGGCCAGCGAGCAGCGCGACAACGCCAACGCGAACTTCAAGGACGCCGAGGCCAACTTGCGAGAGACGTTCGCCGCCGTGAACGATTCGTTCGTGAAGATCAGCGAGGAGCAGTTGCTGGCCGAGCCGCGCATGCTCGGGCTGCGCGTGAAACTCCTGTCGGCGTCGAAGCCGTACTTCGAGGGGTTCGTCGCCAAGCGGCGGGACGACCCGCAGTGGCGGCGGGAACTGGCCTTTGCCCTGTTCCGCCTCGCCCACGTCGGCCAACTGGTTGACCCGCCGCAGGCGGCGGCCGCCAAGTGGCGGGAGGCGGCGGCCGCTTATGAACGGCTCATCCAGGACGACGCGCCCACGGACGAGGACCGCTATCACTTGGCACTGTGTTATGAGAGTTTGGCCTACCAGGAAATGCGCGCGAACCAGTCCGGCGCGGAAGACCATTTCCGCGCGGCCCTCGCGCTCTTGCGGGCCGTCGCCCCGCCGCCCGGCAACGAGTACAAGGCGGTCGCGTCGGAGGCCAACTGCCTGTCCCACCTGTCGGCGTTCGCCGCCGAAAAGGGAGACGCCGCCGGCTCCGACCGCCTGTACGCCGAGGCGGTGGCTGTGCAGCAGGGGGCCGTCCTGCGGTTCCCGAACTCCGCGGCCGCGGCCGAACTGGGCCAGCGGTACTTCCGGCGGGGGCAAGCGCTCTTGGAAGCGGGCCGGGCGGCCGAGGCCGTCGCGGAATTGGCGCGGGCGGAAGGTGTTTTCGAGAAGTCGTTGAGCGCCCCGACGAAAATCAAAGCGCTCCTCGCCCGCGACTTGGCCACCACCCTGAACGAACTCGGCGCCGCCCACCTCGCGCTGCCCAACGCCACGCCGGAAAACGTGGCCAAGGCCGAGGGGGTTTGGCGGCGGGCCTTGGCCATGTGGGAAGACCTGTACGCCCAACAGCCGGCCAACGTGTCGTTCCGGCACGGCCTCATCCGCACCCAGCGGGACTTGGCGAGCCTGCTCGCCGACGCGGGCCGGCTCGACGAGGCCGCTGTGCGGGCCAACGCCGCGGCCGCCGGGGCCGAGGGGCTGCTCCGGCAAAACCCCGGCAACCCGACGATGGCGATGGACGCCGCCGAGAGCTTCCGCATCGCGATCGACGTCGGCGCCCGCCGGCTCGCCGCCCCGGCCGGCCCGTTCTCCCACGTCGGCCGGCTGACGGCGCAGTTGGCCCTCCTGGGCCGCTTCGTCGACCTGTTCGCCCCGGTGGTGAAAAGCGACCCCAACGTGCCGCGGGAGGTGGCCAACCTGGTGATCGACGAGACCATCAACCGGGCCAAGATCCTCCACCGGCTTAACCGCCCCGCCGAGTCCGCCGCCGAGTGGGCGCGCGCCCGCGACCTCGTCTCCCCGCCGGAGCGGCCCAAGCTCGACAAGATGCGCGCCGAGTTTCTGGCGCCCGGAAAGAAGCCGTGAGCGACGGGCGGCCGGCCACGAACGGGGGCCGGTGTTCACCCCGGAGGGGTGACAGCAATTAGCCCCGGGTCGCGCTTCGCGCACCCGGG
>JAYUGD010000536.1:0-4905 GCA_043767785.1 Zavarzinella sp.
CGAGCGCGTCCCGAGGCTGTCACCCGCGTCCGCAATCTTCGCCCATCGGCGACAGGTGCGGGACGCGCTCCGCTGCGCAAAGCCTCCGCGTCGCGGCTAACAAGACGGCCCCGAGTCCTCACGCCATTTCCAGCACCGGCAGCGACAGCCGCGCGTCCTCGGCCAACGCCGGCTTGCGCGGGGCCTTCACCACTTGCACGGCGCAAAACTTCAGTTCGGGCTGCTTCTCCGCCGACCCGTAGGCCGGCACGGTCAGGTAGTTCAGGGCGTTGCCTTCCCCGTACAAATCCCCCCAGTGGAAGGGGACGAAGATCATCCCGGCCCGGACGCCCGGCTCGACGCGGGCGGGGAGTTCGATCACGCCGCGGCGGCTGGAAATCCGCACGCGGTCGCCGTCCTCGACGCCCAGCCGGGTCGCGTCGTCCGCGGCCATTTCCACATACGCGGCCGGGTCGCGGGCCATCAGTTTTTCGACCTTGCCCGTGCGCGTCATCGTGTGCCAATGGGCGTAGATGCGGCCGGTGTTCAGCACGAACGGGAAGTCGGCGCTGGTGGTTTCAAACGGCTCTTGGTGGTCCCGGCACAGGAACACCGCCTTGCCGTCCGGCGTCGGGAACTGGTGGTCCAGGTAGCGGCGCTTGGTGCCGTAGTGGTACGGGTCCGGGCACGGCCACTGGAACGCGGCGCCGTCGTTGAGCCGACTGCTGGTGACGCCGGCCATGTCGCACGGCCGGCCCTTGGTGCAGCGGATGAACTCGTCCCACACTTCCGAGCCGTTCTCGTACCAGAACGCCTCGCCGAACCCCATCTTCCCGGCGAACCGCGTCAGCACTTCCCAGTCCGGCAACGCCTCGCCGGGGGCGTCCCACATCTTCGGGGACCGCGACACCATGCGCTCGCTGTTGGTGCTGGTCCACGCCCGCTCGCCCCACGACGCAACCGGCAGCACCACATGGGCCAGCCGACTCGTCTCCGTGGGGTGGAACGCCTCGTTCACCACGACAAGCTCCGCGTTTTGCAGGCCCTTCTTCACGCGGTGCAAGTCCGGCATGCTGACCATCGGGTTCGTCGCCGCGATCCAGATGGCCTTGAGCTTGCCCGTCTCCAGTTGCTGGAACATCTCCACTGCGGAGAGGCCCATTTTCGGGGCGATCGACCCGGCGGGGCGGCCCCAGAAGTGTTCCATTTCCAGCCGGTGCGTCGCGTCCTCGGCGGCCCGGTAGCCCGGCAGTTGGTGGGCCAGCAGGCCGCACTCGCGGCCCCCCATCGCGTTCGGCTGGCCGGTCAGGGAGAACGGCCCGGCCCCAACCTTGCCAATCTGCCCGGTGAGCAGGTGCAGGTTGATGAGGGCGTTGCTCTTCCACATGCCGACGGTGCTCTGGTTCATCCCCATGCAGTAAAAGCTGAGGAACGCCCGGCTCTTGCCGATCAGGTGGGCGGCCGTCTCGACCGTCTCCCGCGGCAGGCCGCACGCGGCGATCAGTTCGTCCAACGGCCGGCTCATCAGGAAGGCGACGTACTCGACGAACCCCTTCGTGTGGAAGCCGATGAAGTGCTCGTCCGCCCGGCCCTTCTCCACCAACAGCCGGCCGACGGCGTTGATGAAGGCGATGTCCGACCCCGGGGCGAGGGGGACGTGCAAATCGGCAATGGCGCAGGTGGCGGTGTGCCGCGGATCGACGACGATGATCTGCTGTTCCGGGCGGTTCTTCTTGGCGGTCCGCAGCCGGTCGAACGTGACCGGGTGGGCCTCGGCCATGTTGGAACCGATGACCAGCACGCAGTCCGCGTGGTCGATGTCCTCGTAACAGGTCGGCGGGCCGTCACTGCCGAGCGACCCCCGGTAGCCAAGCGCGGCGGCGGCCATGCACAGCCGACTGTTGGAGTCGGTGTTGTTCGTGCCCAAAAAGCCTTTGAAGAGCTTGCAGATCAGGTAGGCGGTTTCGGAGTCGAGTTGGCCGCTGCCATAAAACGCGACGGCGTCCGGCCCGTGTTCCTTAATGATGGATTGAAATTTGCCCGCGACGGTATCGAGCGCCGCGTCCCACGACACCTGTTGAAAGGGTTGGCTGCGGTTGGCCCGCACAAGCGGGTGCGTCGCCCGGTCCGGCGTGCGGACGGTCGGGCCGAGTTGCGCGCCTTTCGCGCAGATCCGGCCGAGGTTGGCGGCCGCCGACTCGACCCCGCGAATCCGCGTCACGGCCGTCGAATCGCCGTCCACCTTGAGCCGGCAGCCGACGCCGCAATACGGACACGTCGTTTCGCCGAGAAGAGCCAACGGAGTTCCTTCGTCTCACGCCGCAGGCGTTACGCCGCGGCGGATGGGGAGGTCTTTTGCCCTGAAAGGGAGAGGACTCCTTTTCAGGAAGAGGGCGACCCCCCTATCGCAATCAGGGTGCCGGACGGGGCCGCCGCACGGCGGACAAATAGCTGGCCGACGAAATCTCCGAGAAAATGCGGCAAATGTTGGGAAAGTCTGCGTCGAAGAAACGCGGCGGGAAATGAAAATCACCGCGGCCATTGACGCGCCGGCGGGCAACCCGTCAGATGAATTGCACGAACATCGGGCACGCCCCGGGGAGCCGCCGCCATGCCTTTTGACGCGATCAATCACCTGTGTTACGCCCCGGCCGACCCCGTGCTGGCGTTGAAGGCCGCGGGCCGAATCGGCTGGGAGGTCGGGTCGTGGCGGGACGGGTGGACGCTGTCCTTCGGCCCGCCAGAGGCCCTCTTTCAAGTGTGGGTCCGGGGCGAAGCGACCGCCGCGCCAGGCGTCTTGGAGTTCGGCCTGCGCGTGACCGATTTGAAGCAGACCCTCGCGGACTTGCACCACCGCGGCCTGACGGGGGCCTCCTCCATTTGGAAAAATGACACCGGCGCCGTGGTCGCGGAGGTGGCCCTCCTGAACACGCTGCCGACGGCCGGGGTCAACCTGCGCCTGATCGAATGGAAGGTCGCCCCGGCCGACCGCGACCGCTCGGCCGGGACGCCGGCACAGAGCGCCGGTCCTTTGACGGCCAAGCGGTTGGATCACTTGGCCGTCATCACGCACGACTTGGACGCGAAGTGTGCCTTCTGGGAGGCGGTGCTGGGCGTCCCGCGGTTCGGCGAGGTCCGCACGCCGAGCATGGTGATCCGACAATACCAGATCGGGGACGCGATCATCGAACTGCTCGGGCCGACCGGGACGGACAGCCCGCTCTTGAAGCGCGCGCCCGGCCCGGCCCCGATGTTCGCCGTCGAAATGGCCGACGTGGACGCCGCGGCGGCGGCGGCCGTTGCCGCCGGCTTTAACCCTCCACCGGCCGCGGCCGGCGTGCTGCCAAAGACCCGGATTGCCACGGTCCCACTGGGCGAAACGGGCGGCCTGAACTGGCAACTGCTCCAGTACGCGTGACCGGCCGGCGCATCCCGCACAGCCGCCCCCAACCGGGCGAGTGGCGAACTTTATCGGACGGTTTTGCCGGCCGCGACGGTCACTCCGCAACCGCCCCCGCCCACCCCGCTTATTCTTCCCCCTTGCCGTTTGCGGCGCGCCCGGCGCGCGGGAACGCTTTCCCAATCTGGACTTCCCGATTGGAAGCGCCCGTGCGCGAAGGAGCGTGATCGCATGTACAGCTTGGTAATGATGGCGGCCATGACGGCCGCCCCGGACGTGCCGCAGGACTTCCTGTGCCCCGTCACCCCGTCCCGGTACGGCAGCAGCCTCTGGCTGAAGCACTGCTTCTACGACTGCTGCCTGCCGGCCCGCTACGGCTGGGTGAACTGCTGGAACAAGGGCTTCGGGTATTACCCCGGCAACGCCCGCAGTTTCTGCGGCGGGTGTGCGACGGCCTCCTACGGGCACTTCTACAACGCCCCGTCCTGCTGCGGGGCCGGCTACGGTGCCGGCGGGTATGGCGGCAGCGGCGCCTGCGGCAAAGGGTGCGGCTACGGCAATGGCGGCGGGTCGTGCTTCACGATGCACGGCCGCAATGATTGGGGCATCGGCTGCACGCCGGCTTACTACACCAGCGTGGCCGGGTGCCTGCCGTGCGTGACGGCCCCGCCGTATGCGCACTACACCCAAAAGAACCCGTGCTGCACCTACGGGCACTTTGCCTTCGACAGCGGGCTGATCGGCCACTCGGCCGGCGTTGGCTATGCCGGGTTCAGCGGCTACGGCAATTTCGGCTTCTACGGGGCCGTCTCCGTGCAGCACCCGCCGACGCTGGCGGACGTCCCCAAGTACCGGCCGCAAGACTTCATGCAGTACGACGGGCCGCCGCAACCCTACGTCTCCGGGCGCGAGTACATGGCCCCCGGCTACATTCCGGCCCCGCCGACCGGCTCGCCGTACAACCCCGGCGTGATGCCGGAATACCCGCGGCCCGCGACGCCGGGCGCGCTCTTCCCGCCGCCGACCGCGGACCGGACCGACGGGCCGCTCGGGCCGACCCCGCCGGGCTTCCCGCCCGGCGTCATCCCGCCGGTCCCCGGCGTGTTCCCGGAAGTGCCGAAGGCCCCGAGCATTCCGCTGATTGACGAGCCGAAAAAAGAGGCCCCGAAGAAGAACGGGTTCAACACGCTCGGCGTGTCCCCGGTCCCGGCCACCGTCGTGCTGAGCGTGCCGGCCGGGGCGAAGGTGTACGTCGAAGGCGTCGCCCTCAAGAGCGCCGCCGCCGAGCGGAGTTTCCGCACCCCGGCCCTGACGCCGGGCCAGGAGTACTCGTACACGGTGAAGGCCGTCGTGACGGAAGACGGCCGCGAGTACACGGAAGCCAAGCAGGTCGTCGTGACCCCCGGCGAGACGACGACGGTGAGCTTCGAGAAGTTATTAGCCCAGTTCGGCCCGGCCCCGGCCGTCGCCCAGACGGGCGCGAAGTGACGTGACCTGTGTTTTCACCCCGGAGGGGTGACAGCGAT
>JAYUGD010000537.1:0-13071 GCA_043767785.1 Zavarzinella sp.
AAACCTACAGAGAAAGATGATTTCTTTTTCTGGTTTTCTTGGCGTCTTGGCGCCTTGGCGGTTCAATCCCGTTTTGTCTTTATTTCGCCTTGGCGGGTCAGGCGATCTTCTTTTCCGGCATCGGGAGGGATTGGGCTTGGGCGTGCGGGGCCGGGCCGGGGACGGTGGCCGGGCCGGCGGGCTTGTTGGCGAACAGGGTGGCGAGGCCCAGGACGATTTCTTCGGTGACGACGTGCTTGCCCTTCGTTTCCATGTCCGGCAAGTCGTACATCACGTCGAGCATGATCTCTTCGACGATGCTCCGCAGGCCGCGGGCGCCGGTGTCGCGGGCTAGGGCCTTGCGGGCGATTTCCCGCAGGGCGCCTGGCTCGAATTCGAGTTCGGCCCCTTCGGTCTCGAACAGCTTTTGGAACTGCCGGACCAAGGCGTTGCGCGGCTCGGTGAGGATGCTGATCATCGCCTCTTCGGTCAGCGGGTCGAGCGGGGCCAGCACGGGCAGGCGGCCGATGAACTCGGGGATCAGGCCGAACTCGACCAAGTCGTCGCTGACCACGCGGGGCAGCAGCGGGGCGGTGTCTTCTTCGACGCCGGCGTTGGCCTTGAAGCCGACCGACTTCTTGCCGACGCGGCGGGAGATAGCCTCCTCAATGCCGACGAACGTGCCGCCGCAGATGAAGAGGATGTTCGTCGTGTCCAGTTGGATGTACTGCTGCTCCGGGTGCTTGCGGCCCCCCTGCGGCGGGACGTTGGCGACGGTCCCTTCGAGCATCTTGAGGAGGGCCTGCTGGACGCCCTCGCCGGACACGTCCCGCGTGATGGAGACGTTCTGGCTGGTCTTGGCGATCTTGTCGATCTCGTCGATGTAGATGATGCCGCGCTGGGCGGCCTCCACGTCGAAGTCGGCGGCGTGCAGGAGCTTCAGCAGGAGATTTTCAACGTCCTCGCCGACGTACCCGGCTTCGGTCAGCGTGGTCGCGTCGCCGATGGCGAACGGCACGTCGAGGACTTTGGCGAGCGTCTTGGCGAGGAGCGTTTTGCCGGACCCGGTCGGCCCGATCAGGAGGATGTTGCTCTTCTCCACGTCCACGTCGGACCGGCCCTGGTCGTGCAGGGCGAGGCGCTTGTAGTGGTTGTGGACGGCGACGGAGAGAACCTTCTTGGCCCGCTGCTGGCCGACGACGTAGGCGTCCAGTTTCTCTTTGATGGCGCGGGGGCTAAGGATCTCCTTCGTCGAGGATTTCCCGGTGTGCCGGCGCTTCTTCTCCTGGTCAATGATGGAGGAGCAAAGCTCGATGCACTCCCCGCAGATGTACACGTCCCCCGGCCCCTCAACTAATGGGCCGACGTCGCGGTGACTCTTGCGGCAGAAGGAGCAGTAGGCATTACGGCTGCGGTTCGAGGCATTGGTCGGCTTGCGGCCGCCCGTCTCGCCCGTACTGTTCGTGGCCATTCCGTGTTTCCCTGGTGTCGGTGGGGACCCGCTGGGACGGGTCCGAGCGCCGCCGTGTGATCGCCCCGCGTGGATCGGGCATCCGGTCCGCGACCCGGCGGAAAACCGGGTGGCCCGATGGGGTTTTCGGGTGATTGTACGGCGGTCTCAATTTTCGGCAAAACCCTGTCGCGCCGAATCAACCCGGCGGCGCGGCAGGGGGTTTTTGGTCGTCCGTCGGCGTCGGCGTCGGCGGCTCGGGGGCCTCGGCCGTCTTAACTGTCAATTTGGCCAAGCCCGCGAGCCGCCGCTGTTCGCGGTCGGCGTCCGCGGCCGCCTTGATCTTGGCCCGCTCGGCGATGCGGAGGAGCACGCGGTCGTACTCTTCCTTGCTCAACTCGCCGGCCTCGTACATCTCCCGGAAGGAGCTTAACCGCCCCGTCCCGTCGTCGCGGTCTTCCATCTGGCGCTTCCGCCAGCGGTCGACCTTGGCGAAAATGACCCCGCCGACGACCACCACCCCGAGCAAGGCCCCGGTGGCGAGGATCAGGTCTTCTTCCTTGGTGAGCGCCCAAAGGAGGAACGGCCCGTGTGGAGAGGTCATCCGGTCACCCGTGATCTGACGGCCGGGCCGATTTGGGCCAATCTGGGGATTCGCCCGAACGAACCGACCGTCTCTCCGCAAGCGATTATACCGTGCGGGATTTTTGTTGAAGTAAAAAGCGGCCCGAACCGACGCGCCTTCCGCGGCGAGTTGTCCGCACAAGCGGCACCTCTTCGCCCCGATGCCCAAGGCGCACAACCCGCCCCGCCGTTGTCCCCTGTTTTTGAAAAACTTACAAGAGGAATTCTTGCAAATGCGGAGTTCGGAACCCGTTTAGCTGCGACGCGGAGTCTTCGGAGCGGAGCGCGGCCTTCCAACAATCAATCGCTCCCCACCGCGGTGAGTCATAGCCCGCTGCGCAAGGGGTGACGACTGCCTGTTAGTGGGGGCTTCCCGTGACGGCCTGTCGCTGCCCCTTGCTCGCGCAGCGGGCGATGACTCACCGGCGCGGGAGTCATTTACGGCGGGGAGGCCGCGCTCCGCTCCGAAGACTCCGCGTCGCGGCTAAACGGTCGTTCGTGATGTTCACGTCCGCTTCGCGTCCGGCGGCTTGGGCACGTCCTTGTCCTTGTTCTTGCCCTTCTCCCCGCCGCCGCCGCAGCCGGCGACGGTCACCGCCAGCATCGCCACTACCGCCAGCATCGCTCGCTTCAACGTCTGTCTCCCCATTCGTCTGAACTCGTAGGGGTGATGATATGTGGCCGCAAAGCCCGCGGACGGCCGTCCGCGGGCGTTCGGTCACGCCAGCACGCCCTTCACCACTCCCCCGTGGACGTTTGTCAGCCGCCGCTTGATGCCGTTGTGGTAGAACGTCAGCTTTTCGTGGTCCAGGCCCAAGAGGTGCAGGACGGTGGCGTGGAAGTCGTGCCA
Organism: Zavarzinella sp.; assembly: GCA_043767785.1. Lineage (GTDB taxonomy): Bacteria > Planctomycetota > Planctomycetia > Gemmatales > Gemmataceae > Zavarzinella. The sequence goes on from JAYUGD010000537.1 coordinate 2,904, forward strand.
CGCGACGGGCTTCTCGGCCGCCTTCCAGCCGATCTCGTCCGTGACGCCGTAAGAGGTGCCGGGCTTGAGGCCGGCGCCGGCGAGCCAGCAGGAGAAGGCGTACTTGTTGTGGTCCCGGCCGGGGCCGACGGTGCCGGCGGCCGACTGGGCGAACGGCGTGCGGCCGAACTCGGTGGTGAACAGCACCAGCGTGTCGGCCAGCATTCCCCGTTGCTTCAAGTCTTTGAGCAGGCCGGCGACGGGTCGGTCGATGCGGCCGGCCTCGGCCCCGTGGTTTTCCTTCACGTTCTCGTGGGCGTCCCAACTCGTGCGCGGCGACCCGGCGATGGGGCCGCCGGAGTAGACTTGCACGAAGCGCACCCCCTGTTCGAGCAACCGCCGGGCCAGCAGACAGCGGCGGCCGGTGTCTTCGGTCTCCTTGCGGTCGATCCCGTAAAGCTTTTTGGTGGCTTCCGACTCGCCGTCGAGATTGGCCACCTTGGGGACGGCCAACTGCATCCGGGCGGCCAACTCGTAGCTGCGCATGCGGGCCGCGAGCGTGGTGTCCAGCGGGGCGGCGGCGGCGTGTTGCTTGTTCAGCGCGGCCAAGGCGGCGCGGGTGTCTTTCTCTTCCGAGTCGGAGATCGGTTTGTCCGGGAACAAGTCCCGCACGGGGCTGGCGCCGCCGCGGAAGACGACCCCCTGGTGCTCGGCGGGCAGGAACCCGGCCGTCCAGTTCGACGCGGCGCCGTTGGCCTCGCCGCGGCCGTCCGGCAGCACGACGAACGCCGGCAGTTCTTCCGTCTCCGAGCCGAGGCCGTAGGAGAGCCAACTCCCGAGCGCCGGGTAGCCGTTGAACTGGAACCCGCTGTTCTGCACGAACAGGGCCGGCGTGTGGTTGGCCGAGTCGGCCACCATCGAGTTGATGACCGTCAAGTCGTCGGCACAGGTCGCGATCTCGGGGAACAAGTCGGACATCCACAGCCCGCTCGTGCCGCGCCGGGCGAAGGCCCAGTCCGGCTGCCGCAAGAGGCCGACCTGCCCGAAGAACAGGTCCGGCTTCTCGGTCGAATTCAGGCTCTTGCCGTGCATCTTGGTCAATGTGGGCTTGTAGTCCAGCGAGTCGAGGTGCGACAGCCCGCCGACGAGCGTAATCTGCACGACCCGCTTCGCCTTCGCCGCGTGGTGCGTGGCGGGCTTGGCGTGGCCGTCGCCGGACAGCAAGTGCATGGCGGCCGTGGCCGCGAGGCCGGAGAGGCCGAAGTGGAAGAGGCCGCGGCGGGTGTGCATGACAAGTACCAATGACCAATGACCAATCAAAACCCGTTTAGCCGCGACGCGACGCTTCGGAGTGGAGCGCGGGCCAGAAACCACCAACCCACCGCACAAAAACCAAACTCGGCGACACAACGATTTCCACGCGACGGCAGAATTTACTTTTCGGTCACCGTTCCATCCGTCTCCTCAAAGAGTTGCCGAATTCCCGGCACGCCGTAAGTCGCGGTCAGGACCATCTGCTCGGTGACAAGGTCGTAATACTCGCTGCCGATCCCTCGGTATTGGCTTCGCATTTTCTTCGAGCTCACGGCCCCGGCGGCCTCCAAAGCACCTAAGGACCGATTAAAACCGTCATTGATGATCCTAACGAGTAGGCCAACTAATTCTTTGTCTGTGGGGCTTCGCATGCACTTTATCCTTCATTGAATGGACATGCTGTCGTCCGAGACAATGGTAATCATGCCGCGGCCGAGGCCGGGGTCGGGCCGGTCGGGGCGCGGCGGGCTTTCGCCGATGAGTTTCGCCACGGGTTGTTGGTTCCGGGTCAGGATGATTTCCTGGCCCGGCGCGAGTTGGTCCACCAGTTCGGACATTGTCAGGCGGATGTCTTCGGCCGCCATGATGGTCGACATGTATGCGCCTCCCGGGAATCAGATTACTCCGCCGTCATCAACTCATTCCCATTAAACACCGCCCGCACCAGCGCTTTCAACCCGTGCTTCTCGGCCAACGGGGCGGCCAACGTCATTTCTTCCACGGTCGGCTCCCGTTGCAGGGTCAACAACCACAGGCGGTGGACCTTGTCGGCGGTCGTCCCCTTGGGCACGTCCCCCTCGACGCGCTTCGCGGTGGCCTCGGCCATGCGCAAGACGAAGCCGTTGTTCCAGAGGGACAGCGCTTGCAACGGGGTCGTGGTCATCGCCCGGCGCGGGGCCGCTGAAGCCGGGTCCGGGCAGTCGAAGGCATCCAACAGGCCGACGTTGGCGCCGCGGGGGCGGAAGCGGTAGACGCTGCGGCGGTGGAACTCGGGGCCGATGGGGTCGAACGGCTCGAAGTAGGTCGTGCCGTTCAGGAAGGTCTCCTTGTAGTCGCTGAAACTCGGGCCGCCGACCTCGGGGTTCAGCAGGCCGGCGACGGAGAGCAGGGTGTCCCGCAGACTCTCGGCGTCGAGGCGGGCCGGCTTCTTGCGCCACAGCAGGCGATTGTCCGCGTCCTTCTCGCGGGAGTCTTCGCGGATGGCGGAGGCTTGCCGGTAGGTCGCGCTCATTACGATGATCTTGGTCAGCTTCTTGACGGAGAAGCCGCCGTCGCGGAACTCGGCGGCGAGCCAGTTCAGCAACTCCGTGTGCGACGGCCGGCCGCCGTTGAAGCCGAAGTCGTTCGGCGTCTCCACGAGGCCCGTCCCGAAGCGCCAGTGCCAAATGCGGTTGGCCATCACGCGGGCGAAGAGTGGGTTGTCCGGGCTGGCGACCCACTCGGCGAGTTTGCGGCGGCGGTCGGCGTCCGGGGCGTCCGGCGCGAGTTTGAAGTCCGGGGCCGGCGACGTGACGGCGGTGATGCCGCCGGCGGCCACGACGTCGGCCGGGGTGGTCACGTCGCCGCGCAACAACAGGCGCGTGACGCCGGGGGCGGTCGCTGTCGCCAGGTACGCTTTTTCGGACGTGAGTTTTTGCAGGCCGTCCATGTCGCGGGTGCGGGCGGCGAGGGCTTCCCGCAGTTCCTTGCGCGTGGCCCGGTCGGCGGCCGAGAGTTTCGCGTCAATCGCGGCGTCGCTGACGACTTGGCCGTTCAGGCGGTACGACGCGGCCACTTCCTCGCCGGTCAGCGCCTTGTCGTACAGGCGGGCGGCGGCGACGGTCCCGGCGAGCAACCGGTTGCCGCCGGCCGGCTCGTGCCGGAGGCCGAACAGGACCACCGCCTTGTCGGCCGCGAACTCGGCCCGGTTCTTGGACACATACGGCTTGCCGTAGGGCTTGCCGTCGCGGTAGCCGGTGATCGTCCCGTCGAGCGCGAAGGTGATGGCGACGTGTGTGCGCGCCACTGTCTCCTCCGGCGTGCCGTGGAAGGACTCCGTGCGGATAAAGCCGTTGCTGCCGGCCATCCAGTGGTTCGGCTCCTTCTCGCCGTACACGATGGCGTCGAAGTGGACGCCGTCCGGCGTGGCGACGGTCATCACGCCGCCGCCGTACTGCTTGAGGCGGTCGAGCGTCACCCACGCTTCCAGCGTCTTGGCCCGCAGCGGGAACGGCAGCGGCGGCGTGCGCAGGTACGAGTTGCCGTCGAACACGGCCCCGGCCTCGGTGAGCTTGACGGCCCCCTTCGCCTCGGCGTGCAGCGCGCCGACGAGGTCTTTCAACCCCTTGCGGAAGTCCCACGCGGCGACGGGCGTCGGGACCGGCTCCGCGGCCGCTTGGCCCAGAAGCGCCCGCCGGGCCGGGGCCTCCAGCGCGTCCAGCGACTTGCGCGTCTGGGCGACGGCCTTGGTCTTCGCGGCCAGTTGGCGGTCGCGGCCCGCGTCCGGGAGGGGGCGTTCGCCGTGGGCGACGCCGCTGAGGGCCGACGTGAAGCGGTAAAAGTCCTTCTGCGAAATCGGGTCGAACTTGTGGTCGTGGCAGCGGGCGCAGTTGACCGTCAGCCCGAGGAACGTCTGCCCGGTCGCCCCGACGAGGTCTTCGAGTTCGTCCTGCTTGGCGATCGCCCGCATCTCGTCCGACCCGAGGACGGTGTTGTGAACGCCCGCGACCAAAAAGCCCGTCGCCCGCACGGCCTCCGCGCCGGCCGGGTCCAGCACGTCCCCGGCGAGTTGCAGCTTGGCGAACTGGTCGTAGGGCAAGTCGCTGTTGAACGCCCGGATCAGCCAGTCGCGGTACGGCCACGCGGTCTTGCGGCCCATGTTGCGCTCGAACCCGTCGCTCTCGCCGAAGCGGACTACGTCCATCCAGTGCCGGGCCTGGCGTTCCCCGTAGTGCGGGGACGCGAGCAGCCGGTCAACGACTTTCTCGTAAGCGGTCGGCGACTCGTCCTTGACGAACGCTTCCACGTCCGCGGGCGTCGGCGGCAACCCGGTCAAGTCGTACGTCAGCCGGCGAATCAGCGTCCGCTTGTCGGCCGGCCCCGAGGGGGTCAACTTCGCCTCGGCCAACTTCTCAATCACGAAACGGTCGATGGACGTGGCCCCGCCGTTCGCCGGGACGGCCGGCTTCGCCACCGGCTGCAACGCCCACCAGTCGTACCCCGCGCGCGTCGAGCTGGTGAAGCGGAACGGGTCGATGGGGTCCGTGCCCCAAGCGGCCCCGGCGGCGATCCACTCCTTCAATACCTTGCGCTCGGCCTCGGGCAACGGCTTCTTCGGCGGCATCTCCCCGTCGGCGACGCGCTGCCACAGCGAACTCTCCTCCGGCTTCCCGGCGACAATCGCCTTCTTGGCGAAGGCTTTCGCCTTGGTTGAAAGATCGAGGCCGCCCTTCGGCTTGGGGCCGGAGTGGCAGTCGAGGCAGTGCGAGGCGAGGAGGGGGGCGACTTGCTTGTCGAATGACGGACTTTCAGCGAACGCGGCGGGGGAAGCGAGCAGCAGCAAAAGGCAACCTAACCCCCTAACCCCCTTCCCGAGACGGGAAGGGGGAACCAGAGGCCGTTGAAAACCGGAAGTGATTGACTGCGACAAATCCCCACTTGCTCCCCCTTCCCGTCTCGGGAAGGGGGCCGGGGGGTTAGGTTGCCTTTCGCGGCTAAACAAATTATTCATCATCGTTAATCATTTGGAAGTCGCGTCCAGCTTCACCCCGCAAGCGTCCAGCGCCAGCACCCCGAACGCGCTGCCGGCATTCGTGATGTAGTGTGCCTTGTCGGCCTGCACGGACCGCGTGAACCAGCGGCCGGACGCCCGCTGGTTGGCGAGCAGCCACTTCACGCCGTTCTTCGCCGCCGGGTCGTCGGCTTGGATGCCGGCCTGCCGCAGGACGTAGAGCGTGAAGCCGGTGGCGTAGCCGTCGCTCGGGGCGTCCATCTTATTGAGGGTGCCGTCCCGCCGCTTCTCGTAGGGGCCCATCGCGGGGAGGTTCCAGCCGCCGTCGGGTTGCTGCTTGTTCAAGAGTTCGGCGATCACTTGCTTCTTCTGGTCCTTCGTGAACACCGACACGCCGAGCGCATCGGCCCACAGCAGCGTGGCCCGGTGGTGCGTTTCCGTGGGCGGGTTCTTCTTCAGGTACTCCCGCATTTTACTCAGGCCGGCCTTCGCCTGGGGCGTGTCTTTGTAATTGTCCGGGGCCAAGCCGACGGCCACGGCCATGAACGCGACGCCGTAAAACTGGTCGTGTTCCAGCGGCGGCCAGTCGCAGTCCGGCCAATTCCAGGAGCCGTCGGCCTTCTGGATGGTCCACGACTTGTCGAGCGCCGCCTTGGTGGCCGGGTGCAGTTTGCCGGTCGTATTCTTATCATTGCCGGCCAAGGCGAAGGCGGTGGCCAGCACTTCGTAGTCGGTCTTCGGCTTGCCGGTCTCCCACTTCTTGACGGTCGCTTCCAGGAAGCCGCGGACCTCCTTCACGGCCGCGTCGTCGCCGTTCTTCACCAGCGGCCGGGCCAGCATGTACGGCACGTTCGTGTGACAGGTGGCGCACTTCCGCTCCCGCGTCCACGCCAGCGAGACGCCGTCGATGTACTCCGCGGCCTTCGCGGCCGAGAACGCCGGGGCCATCGGCTCGTCCGGCTTGGTGGGCTTGGGGACGGGGGCGTCGGCGAAGGCGAGGGCGGGGAGCAGAAGCAGAATGGGGAGGATGCGGACCATGACGGACCTCGGTGATTTGTCAGAAGTGAGCCGAGCGGCGTAAGCCGCCGGGTGGTGCGCTCAAGCCCCCACCCGGTGCCTTACGGCCCTCGGCTCGCCCGGTTTTGGTCACCTTGTCACCTTGTCATCCTCAACCCCCGGCTTTAGACTTCGCACATCCCGCCGAACCTCTCAGGGAGTCCCGCCACCCATGTCCGCCGCACCGTCCGCCTCGCGCTCGAGGGTCTTCTGGCTCTTGTCCGCCATGATGTTCCTGGAGATCTACATCTGGGGGTCGTGGTTCATCCAGAACTTCAGCTACCTCGGCAAGATCGGCTTCTCGCCGGACCAGCAGTTCATCATCAACAGCGGCTTCCCGTTCGCGGCCCTGGCGGCCCTGTTCGGCATCACGGCCCTCGTGGACCGCAAGTTCGCCGCGGAAAAGTACCTCGCCTTCTCCCACTTCGTCGGCGGGCTGGCCATGCTCGGCCTCGGCTTCGCCCGGCAGTTCGTCCCGGCGGACATGCTGTTCGTGACCTTCACCGCCCTCATGTACGTCCACTGCCTCGCGTATGTGCCGACGATTTCCGTGGCGAACTCCATCGCCTTCACCCACATGACGGACCGCGCGCAGTTCGGCCGCGTCCGCCTCTGGGGGACCATCGGCTGGATCGCCGCCGGCCTGCCGTTCATTTACCTGCTGACGGACTGGGGGAAGATCAACGCCCTGGGCGACTTGGGCTTGGGCGACAAGCTGAACGCGATTTTCGACGCCAAGAACGGCAAGACCGGCGACGCCTGGCTGGACGGCGTCGCCTACGTGTACGTCGCCGCCGGGATCGCCTCGCTGGTGTTGTCGGCCGTCAGCCTGACGCTGCCGCACACGCCGCCGCGGCCGCCGCAGCGGGGGGGCGAGTCGAACGCCACATTCAAGGCGCTTTCGCTGCTGAAGAAGCCGTTCATCCTCGTGCTGTTCATCGTCACGTTCATCGACTCGATGATCCACCAGGGGTACTTCTTGGTGGTCGCGGACTACTTGGGCAGCCCCAAGGAAGCCAACGGCGTCGGCCTGCCGGCCGGGCTGATTCAGGCCGTCACCAGCATCGGGCAGGTGGCCGAGATCGCGACGATGGCGATTCTCGGGTGGTTCCTCAAGAAGATGGGGTGGCGGAACACGATGATCCTCGGCATCCTCGGGCACGCGGCCCGCTTCCTCGTGTTCGCGTACTTCCCGGAGCCGGCCCCGGCGATCCTCGTCAACACGCTGCACGGCATCTGCTACGCCTTCTTCTTCGCCACCGTGTACATCTTCATCGACGCCTACTTCCCGAAGGACATCCGCGCCAGCGCCCAAGGTCTGTTCAACTTCCTGATCCTCGGCCTCGGCGTCGTGACGGCCAACTACGTGTGGCCCAAAGTGCGGGCCTCGTTCACCGACGAGGCGACCAAGGCCGTGGACTGGCACAGCTACTTCCTCTACCCGTCCGCGGTGGCGCTGGTCGGGGCGTTCTTATTGTTGCTGTTCTTCCACCCGCCGAAGGACGGGCCGGCCGACGTGGGCGAGGGGGCGGCGGCGCCGCATTGACGCAAACGGCCATGAACGCCCACGGACGGCCGTCCGTGGGCGTTCATGGGGCCCCAAACCTGCCGTTGTGCTTTTTGCCGGCCTTACGCATAATACCGGCTGATTCTCACCCAGAGCCGCACGGAGGCGGAGCATGTTACCGTCGTCGGATATTGGAAGCGTCACCGACATGACCCCCCTCGACCGCGCCCGGCAAGTCTTGCGCGACGACGCGGAAGCCCTCGCCGAAGTGGCCGACCGGCTCGGCGAGTCGTTCAACCACGCGGCCGAGATTCTGTGGCGGTGCTGCCAGGCGGACGGCCGCGTCGGCGTCACCGGCGTCGGCAAGTCCGCGGACGTCGCCCAGAAGATCGTCGGCACGCTCAACTCCACCGGCACGCGCGCCTACCTGCTCGACGCCACGCGCGCCTTGCACGGCGACCTCGGCATGGTCCACGCCAACGACGTAATCATTATCCTCTCGAACTCCGGCGAGAGTGAAGAGATCGTCCGCCTGCTCAGGCCACTGCGGGAGATGGGGGACTCGGTGATCGCCATCACCGGCAACAAGGCCGGCACGCTGGCCCTCGCGGCGGACGCGGCCGTCATTTACGGCCCCATCGTCGAGTCCAGCCCGAACGGGCTGGCCCCCAGCACTAGCGCCACGGTGGCCATGGCCATCGGGCACGCCCTCGCCTTCGCCCTGTGCGACATGCGCGAATTCACGGACGACGAGTTCGCCCGCTACCACCCGGCCGGCAGCCTCGGCTTCAAGCTCTCGGCCGTCGAAGAGCACATGCGCCGCGGCGGCGACCTGCGGCTGGCGCGGGCGGCGGCCACCGTGCGGGAAGTCTTCTCGCAGGCGGCCCACACCGGCCGTCGGACCGGGGCCGTCATGCTCGTGGACGAGGACGGCAAGCTCGTCGGCCTGTTCACGGACAGCGACTTGGCGAAGCTCTTCGAGCGCCGGGCCGACGACTGCTTCGACGGCCCCATCTCGGGCGTGATGACCAAGATGCCGCTGACGGTCACGCCCAAGCAGAAGATGCAGGAGGCCGTCCGGCTGATGAAGGACCGCAAAATCAGCGAGCTGCCGGTGATCGACGCGGGCGGCCGGCCCGTCGGCCTGCTGGACATCACCGACATCATCGGGGCCGCCGCCGACGACAAGGCCTCCTCCGCCGACACGCAGGTCAAACTGTGGAACACCCGCCCGGCGTGACCGCCGCCCTAGCCCCGGAACTCGCCGCCGCCGTGCGGGCCGTCCGCCTCCTGATCCTGGACGTGGACGGCGTGCTGACGGACGGCCGCGTCACCTACACGGACGCCGGGCACGAGATCAAATCCTTCCACGTCCGGGACGGGTCGGCCATCAAGTTTTGGCAGCAGAGCGGCCGCGAGGTGGCGATCATCTCCGGCCGCGAGTCCCCCGCCGTGGACCGCCGCGCGAGCGAACTCGGCATCACCGTCGTCGTGCAGGGCGTGCGGGACAAGGCTGTCGCCCTCAAGGCCGTGCTGGACCAATTTCAAATCGACCCCGCGCATGTCTGCGCCATCGGGGACGACTTGCCCGATTATCCGGTCCTGCGAACCTGCGGGGTCGGCGTCGCCGTCGCGGACGCCTGCGACGAACTGAAAGCCGTCGCCAAGTATGTCACCCGCACGCCCGGCGGCCACGGGGCTGTCCGCGAAGCCATAGAATGGCTGATGGCCGCGCAAGGAACGTGGGCGGCGGTGTTAGGTCAGTTCGGGGCGGGCGATGGCTGAATTCCCCGAAGCGCCAGCGAGGGAGGCGAGCCAGAAGCGTTAGCGACTGGAGGGCGGAAGGGACGAGTCTTCGAGTCCCGACCCCGGCGTGGACAGGCAGCCGCGGGCGGCGGCCGATTTTTGCCCGCCACGTGGTGCCGGCCGCCCGTGGGGAGCGCGACTCGAAGACTCGTCGCTCCGCCCTCCAGTCGCTAACGCTTCTGGCTCGCCTCCCTCGCTGGCGCTTCGGGAATTTAAGAATTCGGCCGGGACGTTTTCTGACGTCGGATGAAGAGGTCAACCATGTGGACTCCCCGCCGGATGATGCTCGGCTTGGGCGGCTTGGCCGCCTTCGTGGCCGTGTACCTCGGGTACACGGCCGTGCTCGGCGGGTTCGACGGGCTGCCCCCGCTGCCGGAGCGGTATTTCCCCTCGGCCGGACCCGTTGACTCGGTCCCGTCGCACCCGCTCAGCCAGAGCGCTCTGCACCGGCGGCTGGAGTTGGCCTTCGGCCCCGGGTGCCGGGAGACGCGGTTCCCCATTCTGATCGAGCAGCGGCCGAAGGGGCTGCTCTTCGCGGCGGACGGGTTCCGCATCATCGTGGACGGGCCGCGGGCCGGGTGGGTCGAGTTCTCCCCCATGAGCGTCGCCGTCTTCAACAAGGCCCGCGGGCCGGACGGCATCCCGGACATCAACACCATCTACTGCGACGTGGCGTACATCCAGTTCGACAAGCCGGTGAAGTCCGTCAGCGAACTCGACGGCCGCAAGGTGGTGACGGCCGAACTGCACGCCGACCCGGAGGCGCGGTTCAACGACCCGCGCAAGGGGCGCGTGCA
>JAYUGD010000538.1:0-4904 GCA_043767785.1 Zavarzinella sp.
CGCGCTTCTTGAGTCTGCATGGCCACTTTCAGGCGACAACTGCGAACGGGGGTTTTCGCGCAAATCCTGAAACGCCGGGTATTCTGACGGTACGGAGCCATCATTTTTTACGGCGAGCTTGACCATGTCCATTCCGGCGAACCAGCCGAGCAAGCCAGCGTGACCGTCCCGTGCGCCGGGCCGGCTTGCCGGGCGGCCGTCAGCGCGTCGCCGTCGGCATCCGTGTCGTTGCCCAACACATTGCCGGCCGCGTCGTGGTGCGGGCCGGGCCGGTTGTTCGGCCTGTAAACCTTGCGGATTCACGGCGTCGCTGGCGCCTCAGTTGCTGAATAGCCCCACATAGTTGCTAAGATTTCTGACAGGGGTAGCCACGCCCCTGTCCGCCGGATTCACCGTCCGTTCCGTGGCCCCCCGAAGTCCACGAGGAGTGGCGACATGGCCGAAGCAACGGAAATACCCGTCGCCAATCCCGACCCCGAACTGCCCGACGTGGAAGGCGGCGTCGGCAGCGCGCCATTGGCCGTGCGGCTGGTGACGCTGTTCGCCATTGTGGTCCCGCTGTTGGGCGTGATCGCCGCCCCGTTCTTCGTCTGGGGCTGGGGCTTCGGCTGGACCGACCTCGGCCTGTTGTTGGGCATGTACGTGCTCACCGCGTTGGGCATCACGGTCGGCTTCCACCGGATGTTCGTCCACCGCTCGTTCGACGCCTACCCGTGGGTGAAGTTCTTTTGGGCCATCTTCGGCTCGATGGCCGTGCAGGGGTCGCTGTTGCAGTGGGTCGGCGTCCACCGCCGGCACCACCAGCACAGCGACACGCCCGACGACCCGCACACGCCGCACCACCAAGGCAGCGGCGTCCTCGGCACCATCCGCGGCTTCTGGCACGCCCACATCGGCTGGTTCTTCGACGCCGACCCGCCGGACCTGCACCGGTACACCAAGGACATCAGCGCCCGGCCGTCCTTGCGGGTGGCGAGCGCGCTGTTCCCGCTCTGGGCGGTCCTCGGCCTGGTCATCCCGGCGGTCCTCGGCGGCGTCATCACGCAGACGTGGGACGGGGCCTGGACCGGCCTCATATGGGGCGGCCTAGTCCGGCTCTTCTTGGTGCACCACGTGACGTGGAGCATTAACTCGGCCTGCCACCTCTGGGGCTTCCGGCCGTACAAGAGCGACGACATGAGCCGCAACAACTTGGTGTTCGGCATTCTCGGCATGGGCGAAGGCTGGCACAACACGCACCACGCCTTCCCGACCTCGGCGCGCCACGGCCTGCGCTGGTGGGAAATCGACGTGAGCTACTGGGTCATCCGCACGATGAACCTGCTCGGCCTGGCGTGGAACCTCAAGCTCCCCTCGAAAGAGGCGCAGGCGCGCGAACGCCGGACGGCGTGACCGACATGCTCGAAACTCGCTGGCGATATCGTTGGAGAATCGGCCGGGAGAAAGGCTCCAAATACGGTCGGACAGTTGCCGCCATGTGGGAATCGAGACCACACCACTTTTGAGGGCGATGGTCAACGGGTCTGGTTTGGGTCTTTCGAGTCTACGGCTTTCACACGTCCTCGCCGCTTTGTAAATGTCTCAACCGCCCAAGCGGCGGCTAACGCCAAGCCGCCGAACACTGGCAAGAGGGCCAACGGCCCGTTCAGATTCCCCCGATCCGCCGCGGCGGCGAACCATCCCATTGCCCCGCAACCGATCAGAAACAAGCCGAAGGCCGTCCATCCGATTGGTCTGGACCGCGCCGGCGCAACGGCCGGCGGGCCGGGCGAAGGCTCCTCCGGGGCGGCCTCCGGGAGTTTCTTCCCGCACGCCGGGCACCACCCGTCCGCGACCGCCGCGGCCGAGAGCGGGAGTTGACATTTCGGGCAGGTCGGTGCGTTGATGATTGCCTCCCCCGTTCGGGTCGTGACAGCCCGTGCGTGAATCCGCGGACGGCCTCCGTCACACGGGCCGGGTCCAATGTGGAATGAGGTCAGGTGATGTCCCAGATCAGGCCAACTCGGGGATCGGGTCGTGGATTTCCACGAGGGCGCGCGGGCGGCCGGTGTGGTCGGGAAAAGTGGCGGCCGGGTCGATGCCCAGGTGGCGATAGGCTGTCGCCAGCACGCGCTCGAGCCGGTACGGGCTTCGCGTCGGGCTGCCGCCCTTGGAGTCGGACGCGCCGACGACTTGCCCGCCGGGGAGGCCGCCGCCGGCCAACAGCACGCTGCTCACGTCGCCCCAGTGGTCGCGGCCCGGCCCGCCCTTGGACCCCGGCATCGGGGCGTAAATCGGCGCCCGGCCGAATTCGCCCATCGCCACCACCAGCACGCGCTTCTCCAAGCCGCGGTCGTGCAGGTCTTGCACGAGGGCTGCGACGGCTTGGTCGTAGTACGGGGCCAACTCGCGGATCTGCTTCCCCAAGTCGCCGTGCATGTCCCAGCCGAAGGTGCCGAGCGTCACGAACGTCACCCCGCTCTCGACCAGCCGGCGGGCCATCAGCACGGCTTGGCCGAGCGCGTTGCGGCCGTAGCGGTCGCGCACGCCGACGGTCTCTTGGTTCAAGTCAAAGGCCAGGCGGGCGGCCGGCCCCGTGACCAAGTCGAACGCCTTGGCGGTGAAGGCGTCGTGCGCCTCGGCGTCGCGCCGCAGGTCGTGGATGCGGGCGGCCTTGTCGAAGTTGTCGAGGACGGCCCGGCGGTCGCGGAGTTGGTCGACGGTCAGACCCTCGGCCAGCGTCAGGTTGGGGACGCGGAACGGCAGGTTGGCCTTCACGCGCTCCCCGTCGCTCATGTTCTTGGTCCGGGGGTCGTCAAGGACGGTGAACGGGTTGAACCCGCCCCCCAAGGCGTGGGCGCCGACGTAATTCGGCACGGCCGGCAGCGCCACGTACGGCGGCAGCCCGGCGACCGCGGCCCCTCGCCGGTGGGCGACATGGGCGCCGATGCTCGGCATCTCGTTTTCCGACGCGGCCGCGTTGCAGTAGTAGCCCGTCTGCATCAGGTGAAGGCTGGACGAGTGCTGCGTGGACGGGTGGTGGATCGAGCGGAGGACGGTCAGCTTGTCCATCAGCTTCGCCTGCCGGCCCATCAACTCGCAGAACTGGACGCCGGGGACTTTCGTCGGGATGGCGGCGAACTCGCCGCGGATGTCGGCCGGGGCGTTTGGCTTGGGGTCATACGTCTCGAACTGCGACGCCCCGCCGCCGAGGACGAGGTAAATCACCGCCGTGTCCGGCGGAGCCGTCCCCGGCCCGGCCCCCGCGGCGCGCAACCGCAACAGGTCCGGCAACGACACGCCGGCCAACCCCATGAACCCGGCCTGGAGTAATTGCCGACGGTTGACCGCGGAAGAGACGGGCATGAACGTGACGCCTTGCATGAAAAGTCAAAACGCCGGAAACGCGGGCGCGAGGCAGGTGTGGTTAGTATCGGCGGTCGGCCGGTTCCAAGCAAGAGGATTCCGGGGTTCTCATCTGCGTGCTGCGTGTCTGCGTGCCGGCGGCTCGCGATGCCACCGTACTCCGTCACTTCCGCTTCTGGGCGAAGAGCCACTCGAACAGCTTTGCGTCCCCGTAGGCGCGGTCCCAAGCGTTGTGGCCGACATCCGCGTATTCCGTGTATTTCGGGCTGCCGCCGGCCTTCTTCAACGCCGCGACCATCTCGCGCGACGACTTGACCGGCTCGGTGTCGTCCTTGGCCCCGTGGAAAACCCAAATCGGCACGGCGGCAAACTTCGCGGCGGCGGTCGGCTCGCCGCGGCCGCAGATGGGGACCGCCGCCGCGATCTGGTCCGGGTACCGCTCCAGGAGGGCCCACGCGCCCCAGCCGCCGTCCGACAGGCCCGTCACGTACACCCGCTTGAGGTCGACGGGGTGGTTCTTTTCGACGTCCTTAATCATCGCCATGACAATGCCGCTGTCCACCGTCTTGGCCCAGTAATTCAGCGGCTCCTTCTTGGAGCACTGCGGCGCCACGACGAAGCACGGGTACTTCTTGCGGTTGTCCTTGGCGGTGATCTGATTGAGCGCGCCGCCGAGTTGCTTCTCGTTGTCCGTGCCCCGCGACCCGGAGCCGTGCAGGTACACGACGAGCGGGTACGTCTGCTTGGGGTCGAACTTCTCGGGCGAGAGCAGTCGATAGGGGAGTTGGTCCTTCTTGGCGTTCGTGTAGGTCTTCTTCTCCCAGGCGGGCTTGTCGTCATCGGCCCGAGCCGGATAGAGTGGGACCGAGCAGACCACCGCGACGGTGAGCAACCACGTTCGGCGCATCATGTGTCGAACTCCTCCAAAACAACGAGCGGTTTACAGTCCCCGAGCGGCGGACGGCCCGTCTTGAATCGGACCTGCGACGGCTTGACGCCGAACGACCGCGTTGAGTTGCCGGGGCCGGAACGGTTTTAACTATTTCACGACGGCTGAGGTTCCCGGTCAACTATAATACTTTGTTCGGCGTCTGCGGGTGCCTCCCAATTGTCATGCGGCCAAGAGACAGAAACGGCGATGACTTGCCGCACCCGCCCCCGGCGGCCGGATGGCAACAGCCGGCCTCGGGTTTGAACATGTACCGAAACCCCGGCCAACCTCACGCTCCAGACTCCTCTAATAAACTGGACAAAATCGAACGGGGCGGCGGCGAAGAACGCCCGCTCGTCGCCTCCCGGCGGCATGACCACGTCCCCGAACACCAGTTGATCGGCGAACGGTAGCCGGGGTGTGAACCGGCACTGCGGCTCGTCCGTCCCGAACCAGCAACACAACTGCTGTGCGCGCCGCGTGTAGTGGTGCTCGTTGAACGTTAACCCTAGCCCGTCGTACACATGGGTCTGGTTGTTCCGGTGGCCGACCGGGGCCAACTGTTCGCCGGCGTCTATCCGGTTCGGTGATCCGAGGACCGCGTAGAGGTCAGCTACCGATGGCGCAG
>JAYUGD010000539.1:0-1655 GCA_043767785.1 Zavarzinella sp.
CGCGGGATTTCCTCACGCCCGGCCTTCCCGACCGTGTAACTCCCCCGAAAGGGGGCTGGCGGGTCTGGCGTCCTTCTCCCAAAATAGCCCGACGGCCGACAGACGCCGCCGTTTTAACCCCGGCCCGGCCGGACAAAGGATTTTCCCATGTGGACCACCACGGTATTGTTGGCCTCGGCCCTCACGCTGACCCCCGGCCAGGCACCCCCGGCCGGCGCGCTCTCCCTGAGCAACCCGCGGGCGACGCACGGCGAACTCGGGTCCGCCCGGCAGGAGTCCAAACTGCTGCCGGGGGACATTTTCTTCCTCTCCTTCGACATCGAAGGCATCAAGGTGACGGACACCGGCCGCGTGAAGTACGGCATGGTGATGGAAGTCATCGACTCGGCCGGCAAGGCCATCTTCAAGCAACAGCCCGTGGAGCGGGACGACTTCCTCCCCCTCGGCGGCAACAAACTGCCCGCCCGCGCCTACGTGAGCATCGGCGTGGACCAGCCGGCCGGCATTTACACCTGCAAGGTGACGGTCTCCGACTTGGCCAACAAGGAAAAGCCCGTCTCCAAGACGCTGGAGCAGAAGTTCGAAGTGCTGCCGAAGAACTTCGGCATCGTGCAACTGTACACCGCCGCCGACCTGAAGGGGGACGTGCCGGCCTCGCTGGTCGGCGTGGCCGGGCAGTTCGTGTTCGTCCACTTCGCCCTGATCGGCTTCGAGCGGGAAGCGGCCAAGGCGCCGGCCGTCCCGCCCAAGGTTGACCCGAAGGCCGACCCGAAGGCCCCCGCCGCGGCGCCGACGCGGCAGCCGAACTTGAAGATCGAGATGACCGTGTACGACAAGGACAGCAAGCCGACGCTGGCGACGCCGACCGTGAAAGAAATCCCGGACGAGTCCGACGGCATGGTGGACGAGAAGGCCGTCGGCGTGCCGATGCGCTTCCTGGTGCCGATGAACCGCGAAGGCGGCTACCTGATCGAGATCAAGGCGACGGACAACGTGACGAAGAAGACCGCCAAGGTGTATTTGCCGCTGCGCGTGTTCCCGGCGGGACAGTAAGCGCTGGGGTTCGGTTTTTACCCCAAAGGGGTTGCACAGCAAAGCCCGGGGTCGCGCTTCGCGCACCCCATCGGCATGAAGTTAAGGAAGTTCGACGGTTTGAAAAAGCGGGGAGTCCTCTCCCAGAGATCGGTTAGCGATAACTGGTTCCCACGAAGAGGAGCTTCCCGCGGACATTTGTAGGCACGGTCGGGTCCGCCATCGAGCGGTTGTTCGGCCCGTTGGCCGACGCCGCCGGCCGCGACAGCGGCGTCGTCATCCGGCCGCGTCGATTCTCCCCTCACCTTGGCCCGCACGTCCGTCCTCGGCGTCCTCCGGAAGCCGACCGCGACGGACGAGGACTCGGCCCAAGCGGCCGCCGAGTGCGGCGTCACCGTCGCCCCGCTGACGCCCGATGCTTCGGTCGCGGAGAAGCGGTTGCTCTTCACGGCGTAACATGTCCGCTCGGCATAGCTGGTCGCCGCGTTGGTCCACGCGACCAAGATGTGCGTCAGCCCGGACAGGCGGTCTCCAAATCGTTGGTTAGGCTTTTACGATTCAGTTCACATCACGCGAAGTCAAATTCCCGGCGAGCCGCCGCGGTCAGGCGTCGGGTTTTTCAC
>JAYUGD010000540.1:0-1653 GCA_043767785.1 Zavarzinella sp.
CCGGGCACGTTCGTCCGCACGGTGAAGCGCCGATCGACGCAGCCGGTGGCCAGTCCGGTCGCAACGGCGAACAGCAGGAGTACACCCGTCCGGTGGAGCATGTTCGCCCTGCTTTCGGCTGGCCGGCGCGGTATCTTTGGATGGCGGGTCGGCATACCGCCCGGTCCGCGTCGGGTCAAGTCGGGGTTTTCAGCGGGGTGTGCCTCCGGATTTTGGCACTGGGGATTGTTCCAACCGAGTGTGTGCCACCCCCTTGCGGAACCATTGGAACCATTGGAACCATTGGACGAATCGACGCCGCGGTGGACGCTCTCGACGATCGATCAAGCGCCGCAACGACGTGCGGCGATCCGAGACGTCCGATCCACTGGAACGAACGGTGGGGTAGCTGGAACAATCCACTCCGGACGAATCGGAATCGAGACCGGCGGCGGGCGGCGGCGACTCGGGGTCGAAAGCCAAAATCCCGAGGTGCACCCTTTTCAGCGGGGTGCGCCAATTGTTTCTGGCGGTGGAACCGGCGTCTCGCCGGTTCGAACTTCATAAAATCGGCGGGACGCCGGTTCCACCGTCCAGTGCCAGAATCCGTTGGCGCACCCTTTTCGGCGGTCGCCGCGCGGTTCGTCCTACAATGCCGGTGGTTCTCTCTCCCATTGAATCCACGGTGATACCGGTGGCGGTTCCGCAAAAAATCCGGTACGCGAGCCTCACGGATGTCGGCATCCGGCGCAGCCACAATCAGGACGCGTGCGCCGTCCAACCGGCGACGGACGCCTCGCACTTCGAAGCGACCGGGCACGTCTTCGTCGTCGCCGACGGCATGGGCGGGCACGCCGTCGGCGAGAAGGCGAGTGCCAAAGCCGTCCGCGACATCCCGCTGACCTACACCAAGCACGTCGTCGGCGAAGGCCCCGCCAAGGCGATCCGCCGGGCGTTCGAAGAGGCCAACGCGGGCATCTTCCAGATCGGCGTGAACAATCCCGAATTCAAGGGTCTCGGCACTACCGGCACCGCGCTGTTTCTCCGGCCCGAAGGGGCTTGGCTCGGCCACGTCGGCGACAGCCGGACGTACCGCATCCGCGCCGGGAAGGTGGAGCAACTGACGTTCGACCACTCGTGGGTCTGGGAGATCGCCCGGCGGCAGGGGATCGATCCGGACGAACTCGGCGACTTCAAGAAGAACGTCATCATCCGCTCGCTCGGGCCCGAGGCCGAGGTGGAGGTCGATGTCGAAGGGCCGCACCCCGTCGAAGCCGGGGACTCGTTCGTCCTCTGCAGCGACGGCCTCACGAACCACGTCAAGCCGGATGAAATCGGCGCCGTCGTCAGCACGTTCCCCGCGACGGAAGCCTGCGGTTTCCTGGTCGCCCTGGCGAATCTCCGAGGGGGTTCGGACAACATCACGGCGCTGATCGTGCAGGTGCCGCGCGGCGACGGCAACAGCTTCGGCGGGGCGATACCCGCGGCACCCCGGAAGCTCGTCGGACTGTTCAAATGGTGGGGCCGCCGCGTGACGTGGCCGCTCACGGGCCTCGCCGTCGGCGGGGCACTCGTGGCCCTCTCGATCTGGCTGCGCTCGGAAGGGAGTTCGGCCGCGGTGCCCGCGTTCTGCGTCGCGGCCCTCTCCACGCTCGGCGGATTAACTGGGCTGAT
>JAYUGD010000541.1:0-1652 GCA_043767785.1 Zavarzinella sp.
TGACATCGGCCGCCGGGGCCAGTCCGGCGACCGATAAGAGAAGCAACGCGGCGAGGCGCATGAGTCACGCGAGGGAAGGGTGAGTGTTCGGCTACCCACTTAGACGAGTCACCGTCACGCCAAGATTGGTTTCAACACCTTTCCGGAAACGTCCGTGAGCCGGAAGTCCCGGCCTTGGAAGCGGAATGTGAGCCGTTCGTGGTCCACGCCGAGCAGGTGGAGCATTGTGGCGTGCATGTCGTGGACGGTGACGACGTTTTCGACGGCGTGGTAGCCGAACTCGTCCGTGGCGCCGTAGCTCATGCCCCCCTTGATGGCCCCGCCGGACATCCACATCGAAAAACCCTTCATATGGTGGTCCCGCCCGCTGCCTTGGGCCATCGGCGTCCGGCCGAACTCGCCGCCCCAGACGATCAGCGTGTCTTCCCACAGGCCGCGGCGCTTCAAGTCTTTCAACAGGGCGGTCATCCCCTGATCGACTTCCTTGGCGACGACTTGCACGTCCGCCTTGATGTTGCCGTGGTGGTCCCAGTCGCGGTGGTAGAGCTGGATGAACCGCACGCCGCGCTCGGCCAATCGCCGGGCCAACAGGCAGTTCGCCGCGAAGGAGCCGTCGCCCCCCTTGGTGCCGTAGAGGTCGAGCGTTTCCTTGGTCTCCTTCGACAGGTCCATCATCTCCGGCACACTGGTCTGCATGCGAAAAGCCATCTCGTATTGGGCAATGCGGGTGTTAATCTCGGGGTCGTTGGCCTGTTGATCGAAAATCTTGTTCAGCGACTGAGCCGCGTCTACGACATCCCGCTGCTGCGTCGGGGACACGCCGGCCGGGCTGGTGACGTACAGCACCGGATCCCCCTTGGACCGAAACTCCACGCCTTGGAACTGGCTCGGCAAGAACCCGCTGTGCCACTGTCGGGCCGCGATGGGCTGCGACTGCCCGGACCGGCCGGTGCTGGCCATCACGACGAAGCCCGGCAGCGAATCCGTGGCGGCCCCGAGGCCGTACCACGCCCACGACCCCATGCTGGGCCGGCCGGAGATCAGCGTGCCCGTGTTCATGAACGTGTGGGCCGGGTCGTGGTTGATGGCGTCCGTCTTGAGCGAGCGGATCACACACAAGTCGTCGGCGACTTCTTGCAAGTGCGGGAAGACGGCCGACAGTTCGAGGCCCGACTTGCCGCACTTCTTGAACTCGTGCTGCGGGCCGAAACAGTTGAGCTTCGCCCCCTGCAACTGGGCGATCGGCTGCCCCTTGGTGACGGATTCCGGCATCGGCTGCCCGTGCCGCTTGGCCAACTCCGGCTTCGGATCCAGAGTCTCCAAGTGGCTCGGCCCGCCGGCCATGTACAAGTAGATCACCCGCTTGACCTTCGCCGGGTGGTGCGGCTTAATCGCCCCCGGCCACTTCTCGACCTTGGCGTCCGCGAAGAGGCCTGGGGCCATCATGTCCGCGAGGGCGAACGACCCGACGCCGGCGGCCGTGCGGCCGAGGAAGGTGCGGCGGTTGATGTGGTTGAGCATAAGAGAGAATCCTCCGGGGCGGGAAAAGACTTTATATGACTCGTGTAACGAGGCAAAATTCGTGTAAGCCGCGACGCGGAGGCTTTGCGGAGAGGAGCGCGTTCCGAGGCCGTCACCCGTTTCTGCGAATT
>JAYUGD010000542.1:0-4894 GCA_043767785.1 Zavarzinella sp.
TGCGCAAAGCCTTCGCGTCGCGGCTAACAAGACCCACCGCCACCGCGCCGCCTCACTTCCCCGTCAGCCGGTAAAACCCCGACTTCAGCGCCTCGACCCGCTGATACCCGTCGTCCAAGTTAAACGTCGTCTCGGCCCCGCCCAGCAGCAGGTAGCCGTCCGGTTTTAGCACGTTGGCGGCCCGCCGCAAAATCGCCTTCTTCGTCGCCACGTCGAAGTAGATCATCACGTTGCGCAGGAAGATCAGGTCGGCCGGCGGCATCGGCGGCCACGGCTTGGCCAAGTTCATTGTCCGAAATTCCACCCGCGCCCGGATGTCGTCGTTCAATTGCCAGTGCGCGCCGTCCTGGCGGAAGTGCTTCATCAACAGGGCGATGGGCAGGCCGCGGTTGACCTCGATCTGCGAATATCGCGCCTCTTTCGCCCGGCGGAGCATCTCGCGGGAAATGTCCGTGGCCGTGATGTTCACCGTCCAGCCGGCCAGCTGCGGGAAGTATTCCCGCAGCAGCAGGGCGATGGTGTACGGCTCCTGTCCGCTGGAACTGGCGGCGCACCAGATGTTCAGCCGGCGCTCCTTCTCGCGCGCCCGCATCAGCTCCGGGATCACCGTCTTGCGCAGCGTCTCGAACGGGTGGACGTCGCGGAAGAAACTGGTCTCGGTCGTGACCATCGCCTCGACCACTTCGGTCGCCAGCGCGTCGGCCCCCGGCTTTTGAAGCTGGCGGATCACCTCGTCTGGCGAGGCCAGCCCGTGCCGGCGGGCGACCGGGCCGAGCCGGGTTTCCACGAGGTACTCCTTGCCGGGATCCAGCACGAGGGCGCTGCGGTCCAGCATCAGCTTGGTGACGAAGGCGTAGTCCGTTGTGGTCATCGGCCCCTCAGCCCACCTTCCTGGAAACGCGGCGCACGATCTCGGCGGCCATCAGCGGCAACGGCAACACGCGGTCGGCCAAGTCGGCCCGGACCACGCTCCCCGGCATCCCCCACACGACGGACGTCGCCTCGTCCTGCGCCAACACATGCCCCCCGGCCGCCCGCACGGCCTCGCAGCCGCGCAGGCCGTCTTGGCCCATGCCGGTGAGGACGACCCCCAACGCCCGCGCGCCGTAGGCGGCGGCGACGGACCGGAACAGAGGGTCGGCCGCCGGCCGGCACGAACACTCCGGCGGGTCTTGGTTCACCACGGTCCGCACGGTGGCCCCCTTGCGCTCGACGACCAGGTGAAAGTCGCCGGGGGCGATCCACGCCTGGCCGGGTTGAAGAATCGTGCCGGTGATGGCCTCGTGGACGGGGATGGGGCCGATGCTCGTCAGCCGGTCGGCCAAGAGCCGGGTGAACATCGGCGGCATGTGCTGGACGATCAGCACCGGGGCCGCCAAGTCGGCCGGCAGGTGCCGAAAAATATCCACGAGGGCGTTCGGCCCGCCGGTGGACACGCCGATGGCGACGACATCGGCCTCGCCCGCCGCCCGTCGGGTCGCCCGCTTGGCGGCGCCGCGGCCCGGCGCCGGCGCGCCCGCCTTCGGGGCGCAGATCGCCCGGATGGCCGGGGCCAGCTCTTCGCGGATCACGCGGCGGGACTCGTCCAGCCCGCCCGCCCCGCCCGGCTTGGTGAAGTAGTCCGTCGCCCCGAGCGCCAAGGCGTCCAAGGTGGCGGCCGCCCCGCGCTCGGTGAGGACGCTGAACATCACGACCGGCAGCTTCGGGTAGACCTTGCGAATCTCGGCCAGCACGGCCAGCCCGTCCATGTCGGGCATCACCACGTCGAGCGTCACCAAGTCCGGCGTGAGCTGCGGCAACTTGGCGAGCGCCGCCTTGCCGCCGGAGGCCGTCCCGACCACATCAATGGCCGGATCGTTCCCGAGTTCCTCGGCCACGACGCGGCGGATCAGCGCCGAGTCGTCGACCACGAGTACGCGGATCTTGGCCATCAAGTTACGCCCCAAACACGTCCAACAGACTCATCTTCGCCACCAGCACGTCCTTGGTGAACGGCTTCATCACGTACTCGTCGGCCCCGGCGGCCATCGCCCGCATCACCTGGTCGCTCTCCGTCTCGGTCGTCACCATCATCAGGCGCAGGCCGGCGTACTCCTTGCGGGCGCGCACGGCCTTAATAAACTCCAGGCCGTCCATCACTGGCATGTTCCAGTCCACCAGCGCCAACTCCACGTCGGGGTGTTCGGCCAGTCGGTCCAGGCCCTCTTGGCCGTTGCCGGCCTCGATGACCGTGAGGCCGGACTCCCGCAGGATGTTCCCGATCAGCAGGCGCACCGCCCGCGAGTCGTCGATCACCAACACGCTCATGGAACCGCCCTCCCGGTCGCCGGGTGACACTGAACGAAGCCGAGAGAGAAGGAAGGGTAGTTTACCCTTCAGGCCGGGACAAAAAAATGACCAAATCCCAATGACCAATGACCAATCTTTATGAGGTGACCAAAGCAAACTACCGGGCGGGGTATCAAGATCGGTCATTGGTCATTGGGATTTGGTCATTTCCGTCGGCTCACCCCTTAAACATCGCCACCAGTCGTTGCAGGTCGCCGGCCATGCGCGTCAGTTCGTCGGCGGACGACTTGGTGTTCGCGGCGCCCTCGGTCGTCCCGCGCGCGGCCTCGGCGACGGCGGTCACGTTGTGGGCGATCTCCCCGCTCCCCTTCGCGGCCTCGGCGACGTTGCGGCTGATCTCGCCCGTCGTCGCCGTCTGCTCTTCCACGGCGCTGGCGATCGTGTTTTGAATGTCGTTGATCTGGTTGATGATGCTGCCGATCTGGGCGATGGCGTCCACGGCCCCCTTCGTGTCGCCTTGGATGGCCTCGATCTTGCGGCTGATGTCCTCCGTCGCCTTGGCCGTCTGCTTGGCCAGCTCCTTCACCTCGTTGGCGACGACCGCGAAACCCTTGCCGGCCTCGCCGGCGCGGGCCGCTTCAATCGTGGCGTTCAGGGCCAGCAGGTTCGTCTGCTGGGCGATGGACGTGATGACCTTGATGACGTTGCCGATCTCCGCGCTCGACTCGCCGAGCTTGGCGACGGTGGCGTTCGTCCGCTCGGCCACCTTGACGGCGGCCGTGGCGACGCGGGCCGCCTCGTTGGCGCTCTTGGCGATCTCGCGGATGCTCGCCCCCATTTCCTCGGCGGCCGTGGACACGGTGGCGATGTTCTGGCTCACCTGCTCGGCGGCGGCCGACGCCACGCCGGCCTGCGAGGCCGTCTCCTCCGCGTTGGCCGCCATCTGTTGGCTGACGGCCGTCAGTTCGTGGGACGCCCCGGCCAGCGTCTGGGCCGTCCGGGAAATTTCGGACACGCTGCCGCGCAGGTTGGCGAAGAAGACCGCCAGCCCGCCGCCGACTTGGCCGATGGCGTCGTCCCCCGTCACGTCGATTTCCTTGGTCAGGTCGCCCTTGCCGGCGGCGCTGACGACGGCCAAAATGCGGCCGACTTTCTCCCGCAGTTCTTGGGCCTGCGCCCGCTCCTTCTCGGCGGCGGCCCGCTCCTCGCGCTGCTTCTCGGCGAACAGGTCGGCGACGCGGTTCACCATCTCCCCGATGCGGCCGAACTCGTGTTCCCCCGTCGCCAGCCGGCGCGAGGCGTCCCCCTCCGCGATGGCCTTGATGGCCCCGGCCGTCGCCCGCGCCTGCCGGCCGACGCCGACGGCGACCCACACGGCCAACGCAATCACGGCGGCCGACAGCAGCGTGGTGACGACGGCCTGCGTCCACGTCCGCGTCTCCAGCGTCTCGGCGACGGCCACCTCCTCGGCGGCCAAGGAGTCGTTCGACTTGTCCGTCAACTCGTCCACGGCCGCCCGGTGCTGGGTGAACAGCGGCGTCATGCGCTCCGCCAAGATTTGGTCGGCGGCCGCCTTGTCCTTGGCGCGGATGGCCGGCAGGTACTCCCGGTCGATGGCCTCGAACAGGGCGACGGCCGGCGGCCGGACCTTGTCGAACAGGAGCTTCTTTTCCGGGCCCTCCGGCAGGTTGGCCCGCCAGTGGTCGAGCCGCGGCTGGAACTCTTCCTTCATCTTGGTGTACCGGGCGATCTTGGCGTCGCGGGCCGCGGCCGGCTCGTCGGCCTCCATCGTCGCGGCCAGCAGATAGGAGGCCTCGACGTACAGCGGCGGCGGCAGGATGTCGGCGATCAAATCCTTCTTCTGGACGATGCGGTGGTACGCCGGGCCGTTGACCTTGGCCGCCCCCAGCGTGAGCCACGCATAGAGGCTGTTCGCGAACAGGGCGACGGCGACCAGCCCGGCAAGGAGGAACAAGCGGGTCTGAATGCGGCGGGCGAACATGACGGCCTCGATTCGTGGGAGAGTCCGGGTCGGGGTCTTTGGTTAATCTTGGCGCCGGAGGTCCACCGCGCGGGCGACGTCCAGCACCGTGAGCAGTCGGCCGCCGAGCTTGTACGCCCCGCGGATCAGGTCGCGGGCCGGGCCGCGCAGCGTCTCCGGCGGCCGCTCGTACAGCGATTCGCTCACCGCCAGCACGTCGCCGATCTCATCGACCAGCAGGCTGACGGCCCCGTCGTCCGTATGGACGACGACGTTCACCGGCGGTGATTCCGGAGAGCGGTCCGGCAGGCCGAGCCGCCGCCGCAGGTCGATGGCCGTCACGATCTGGCCGCGCAGGTTAATCAGCCCGCGCACGGCCGCCGGGGCCAGCGGCACGCGCGTCATCTCTTGCGCCCGGATGATCTCCTGCACCGCCAGCGCGTCCACGCCGAAGAGCTGGCCGGCGAGGGTGAACGTGCAGTACTGGCGGTCGGCGGGCATCGGTTGAAATCCTCACCTTTCGAAAACCCGTTTAGCCGCGACGCGACGCTTCGGAGTGGAGCGCGGGCAGCCGGCATTCAATCACTTCCCCGCGCGGCCGGCGATTTGACGCGGGAAGTCCGC
>JAYUGD010000543.1:0-1649 GCA_043767785.1 Zavarzinella sp.
AGGGGGTTAGGGGGTGAGGTAAACCGCCGGCACCCGCGCCAAAGCCGCGAGCATTGGCACCCGTGTGGTTGGATTTTCGTTATTCCGGCCGCGGCGTGAGGGACTTCACCCACGCCACGGCGAATGCCATCAGGACGACCAAGATAAGCACCGCCATGAGCGGGAGCAATACGCGGATCAAACAGCCGGCGGTGCGGGCACGCTCACAGTCGGGCCATTTCTTCGCGATCCGGTCCCCGACGGATCTCGCCCCGGACTCCGCCAGCATGGTGAACGCGATGTACGGCAGCATGACAACGACGAGCAGCCCGAACACGGCCAATGAAAGGCCGTTCGCGATCATGTCGAATACCCGCCTCATCACTTCACCAAGACCCCGCCGACCCAGACGCCTCTGATCGCCAAGTCCTTGTCCATCCACACCAAGTCGGCGAACTTTCCCGGTTCGATGCTGCCCACTTGGTCTTCGACGCCGGCGATGCAGGCGGGGGTGAGTGTCGCCATGCGGACGGCGTCGGTGAACGGGATGCCGGCGGCGACGAGGGTGCGCAGGCCGTGACTGATGGGCGTGACGCTGCTGGCGAGGGCCTTGCCGTCCGGCGTAATGCCGACGCCGTCGCGCTTCCACACGATCGCGTCGCTGTCCGGCGGGCCGAAGACGTATTGGCCGTCCGGCATGTCCATGCCGCGCATCGAATCGCTGACGATGGCCAGCCGGTCCGGCCCCTTGATCTTGTAGGCCAAGCGCATCAGCGACGGGGCGAGGTGCTTGCCGTCGCAGATGATCTCGGTGGTCAACTCGTCGAAGAACAGCGTCGCTTCCATCACGCCGGCGCGCATCGGGTAGGTCTGCGTTTGCCGCAGTCTGGCCCGGTCGGACATGGCGCAGAACAAGTGGTCGATGTGCCGGACGCCCCAGCGGACGGCCTCTTCCATCTGCTCGAACGTCGCGTGGGTGTGCCCGGCGTTGCAACGCACGCCGGCCTTCAAGCACGCCGTCACGAATTCTTCCGCGCCCGGCAATTCCGGGGCGACGGTGGCCGTGCGCAGGTACTTGGCGAAGTCCAAGTACGCGGAGTAGTCGTCAAACGTCGGCGGCCGCACGTCCGCGGCCGGGTGACAGCCGCGGGCCTCCTTGGCGAAGTACGGGCCGTACAGATGCGCGCCTAACACGCGGGCGCCGACCGGCGGGGCGTCTTGAAACGCCTTCACCTGCTCGAAGAACGCCATGTGCCGGGCGTGGCTGGCCACCGTCGTCGTCGGCGTGCAGCTCGTGGTGCCGTGCCGGGCGTGGTGCGTCAGCACGGTGCGGAAGGCGTCGGCCGTGCCGTCCATAAAGTCGGCGCCGCCGGCCCCGTGGACGTGCAGGTCGACGAAGCCGGGGAGGAGGTAGCCCATTTCGAGGTCGATGGGTTCCGCCCCGGCGGGCGGCTCCAAGCCGAAGTGGCCGACGGCCGCGATGCGGTCCCCTTCGACGATCACGTCCCCAATGGGGAACTCGCCGTCGGGGGTGAAGAGTGAGCCGTTGGTGAAGAAGAGTTTTTTTTGCATGTCGAACTACCCATCAAAACCCCGTTTAGCCGCGACGCGACGCTTCGGAGTGGAGCGCGGGGCGCCCACAAACAATCGCTTCCCCGTTTGGGCTGGCG
>JAYUGD010000544.1:0-4887 GCA_043767785.1 Zavarzinella sp.
AACCGGGCTTACGCCAACGGCCGATTCGCCCAATCCATCGACTACGCCGAACCGCCCGTCCCGCCGCTCACGCCCGCCCAAGCCGAGTGGGCCGGCCAACTGCTCCGCGCCGCCGGGAAGATTTGACCGCCCCATGAACAACACCCAATCCGCCGGCCTGCTGTTTGAACTCTCTTCCCCCGGCCGGCGAACGCACCGGCTGCCGGCGTGCGACGTGCCCGTCAAGCCGGTTGCTTCCCTGTTGCCGGCCAGCGCCGTCGCGGACCAGCCGCCGCCGTTGCCGGAGGTGGGGGAGATTGACCTGATCCGGCACTTCAACAACTTGTCGGCCCGGAACTTCTCGATCGACACGAACTTCTACCCGCTCGGCTCTTGCACGATGAAGTACAACCCGAAGCGGCACGAGCGCTTCGCGGCCCTCCCGAGTTTCGCCGGGGTCCACCCGCTGCAAGACGCCGAGACGACGCAGGGCATGTTGGAGATGCTCTGGGAGATGCAGAACTTCCTCACGGAAATCTCCGGCCTCCCGGCCGTCTCGCTGCAGCCGGCCGCCGGGGCGCACGGGGAACTGACCGCTCTCTATGTGGCCGCGGCCTACTTCCGCGACCAGGGCATGACCGCCCGGCGAAAGGTGCTGGTCCCGGACAGCGCGCACGGCACCAACCCCGCCAGCGCCGTGCTGGCCGGGTTCGAGGCCGTCACGGTGAAGAGCAACGCCAAGGGCCTCGTGGACTTGGAGGACTTAAAGGCGAAGTTGGGCGACACGACGGCGGTGTTCATGATTACCAACCCGAACACGCTCGGGCTGTTCGAGGGGCAGATTCGGCAGATCACGGATTTGGTCCACGCGGCGGGTGGGCTGGTGTACCTGGACGGGGCGAACATGAACGCCATCCTCGGCGTCACCCGGCCGGGGGACTTCGGGGCCGACATGCAGCACTACAACGTCCACAAGACGTTCACCGGCCCGCACGGCGGCGGCGGCCCCGGCTCCGGCCCCATCACCGTGCGCGACTTCCTCGCCCCGTACCTGCCGGCCCCGGTCGTCAAGAAGGTGGGGGAGAAGTTCGAATTGGACTTCGACCTGCCCAAGTCGATCGGCCGCGTGCGCAGCTTCTTCGGCAACGTCGGCATCTTGTTCCGCGGCTGGGCGTACATCCGCACGCTCGGGCCGGCCGGCCTGAAGCGCGTGAGCCAACACGCGGTGCTGAACGCCAATTATCTGCTGAGTCGGCTGAAGGGCCACATCGACGTGCCGCACGGCGACCGCTGCATGCACGAGTTCGTCGCCAGCGCCAAGGCTTTGCGCCGCGAGAAGCGCATCTCGGCGATGGACATCGCCAAGCGGCTGCTCGACTACGGCTACCACGCCCCGACGGTCTACTTCCCGCTCGTCGTCCCCGAGGCCCTGATGATGGAGCCGACCGAGACCGAGAGCAAGGAAACCTTGGACGCCTTCGCGGACGCCTTCATCGCCATCTTGGGCGAAGACCCGGCCTTCCTGCACCAAGCGCCGCACACGATGCCCGTCAGCCGCCCGGACGAAGTGAAGGCCGCCAAAGAGCCGGTCTTGCGGTGGACGGCGCCGGCCGCCGTCTCCGCGCCGGCGTGACCCGGGCATTCACCGCCGTCAGGCGGTCGCGTTGGAGTTCCGCCTTCAGGCGGTCTTGGAACTCCCCGAGAAAAGGCCCATGAGGAGCGGAGTCTTCGACGCTCCGACCCCGTGGGCGAACAGCCGTCACCCGCGAAGGCGAACCTTCGAAGACTCGGTTCGCCGGCCGCTCGTCGGGGCAGGTCCAAGACCGCCTGAAGGCGGAACTCCAACAAGACCGCCTCGCGGCGGTTTTCCCCAACGCGGTCACACGCTGTCGATCTTCACCGTCACCGATGTCTTCTTGTCGGTGAAGATGATGACGCGGTACGCCTTCTTGGCGGGGACGGTCGCCGAGATTGTCCCGTCCTTGCCCTTCTCTTTGCCCAACACGGCGGCGGCCGGGATTTTGTCCTGGTCGAGGTCTTCGGCCTTGTCCGTGAGTTGGTCCTCTTGCACGACAAGCACGCTCACCGGGCCGGCCGTGGACGTGAACGCCACCTTGATTTTCTGCTCGCCCGACGGCGGGTCAACGAAGATCACGCGCGACGTGCCGCCGTCCATATCGTTGGCCCGCTCGATGTGCAGCTTCTGCTTGCACCCGGCGAGCGCCAGCACGGCGAACACGGGCACCAGTCGCAACCACTTCATGGGGGATGCCTCAAATGGGGAAAAGGATGGGGGCAGTATAGCCGGATTGCCGCGTTCGGAATTCGGAATGCGGAATGAAAAGCCGGCTTGCTAGAATACCCGCATGGAACCCGAGCGCGTTTGGCAGTTCGTCACCAAGCCGGCGTGGCGGCCGATCACGGCCGACGACACGCCCGGCTACCTGCTCCTCGGCGGCAGCGCCGTCGCCCTGATCGCCCTGACGGTCTGGACGTACCTCGGCTCATCGCAGGGCACGCCCAAGCGCATCGCCACCCTCATCGGCCTGCGGCTGGCGGCGCTGGCCTTGGCCATCGTCACGGCCATCCGGCCGGCGGCGGCGATCACCGAGATCCCCAAGCTCCCCAGCACGCTGATCGTCGTCATCGACTCGTCCGAGAGCATGAGCGTCAAGGACGAGGCCAACTACACGCGCTGGGAGGTGATCCAGCGCGCCCTCGACAAGGCCGGCCCGCTGTTCGACCAGTTGCGGGACGACCAGCAAGTGACCATCTACCAGTACGCCTTCTCGAAGGACTTCGACCCGGACCGCGACAAGCTCACCCCGGAGGCCCGGCCCGAGGGGAAGCGGACCGAGTTCGGCGCGATGCTCTCGAAGCTCTACGACCGCCACCAGGGCGAACGCCTGTTGCGCGGCCTCATCATCCTCAGCGACGGCCGCGACAACGGCGTGAAGCCGGCCCTGCCGGAGGCGGCCCGGTGGCGCGGCCTCGGCTGCCCGATCTACACGTTCGTCGTCGGCCAGTCGTCCACCACGACCAACGAGAAGGACATCGCCTTCACGTCGATCAGCCCGGACCCGTCGCCGGCCGCCATCAAGTCCGACATCAAGGTGAAGGCCAAGCTGAACGCCCAAGGCTTCGTAGGCGTCCGCGTCAAAGTCCGGCTCAAAATCAGCGACGGCGACAAGGAGCTGCCCGAGTTGGAGCGCATGGCGACGTTCGAGTTGACGAAGGCGACCGACAACGACATCGAGATCACCACCAAGGCCCCGGACAAGCCGGGCGAGGTGCGCGTCTCTCTTGAACTGGTGGACCCGCCGCTCAACCAAGTCACCAAGTTGAACGACAAGATCGAGACGTACCTGACGATCACCAAGGAGGGCGTCCTCGTGCTCGTGATCGGCAAGGACAGTTGGGAGTTGAAGGAAATCCGCCGGGCGCTGGCGACGGACAAGCGCATCGACTACGTGGAAACTGTCCGGGCCAGCGAGGCGCCCGGCACCGCGGAGGACGCGACGCGCTACAACATCAAGGACCAGCGCTACGACGTGATTATCCTCGGGGACGTGTCCCCCAAGATGCTGACCAGCGTGCGGCCGACGATCCTTGCCGAAATCCGCGACATGGTGCTGGAGAAGGGCGTCGGCCTGCTGATGACCGGCGGGGCGTATTCCCTCGGCGGCACCGGCGGCATCCCCGGCACGGAAGGGTGGACGCGCACGCCGATCGCCGACGTGCTGCCCGTGATTCTTCCCGCCAACCCGATCACCCCGCCGAAAGAGGCGCCGCCGCCGTTCACGATGGAATCGACCGAACAGGGGAACCGGCACTACCTGCTGCGGCTGGCCGCGGACGCCGTCAAGAACCGCGAGGCGTGGCAACTGCTGAACAGCGACTACCGCAAACTCCGCTGGCTGTCCCCGCTCGGCGAGCCGAAAAAAACCGCCGAGACGCTGGCCCGGGCCGACAACGCCGTCACCGGGCCGCCGTTGCTGGTGGGGGCGAACATCGGCAAAGGCGGCCGCGCGCTGGCCTTCGCCGCGTCGGACACTTACTTGTGGACGCAACCAAGCCCGGACCTCGCCAACCGCCGGCAGACCATCGACCTGCACACGCGATTCTGGAAGCAAATGGTCCTCTGGCTGGCCCACCAGGACGAGGTGGAGGGGGCCGTCTACGCCCGCCCCGAATACCGCCGCTTGGTCGCCGGCGGCCAGCAGACCGTCCGCATGGGCCTGCGCGACAAGCGCGGCGACGAGGCCCCGGAGAGCGACCTGCGCTTCCAAGTCCTCGCCCCCGGCGAGGCGCCGGACAAGACGAAAGCCAAGCGGGCCGACCGCGACCCGAAGGGGGGCGCCAAGACCGGCTTCGAAGCGAAGCAGCCCGGCGAGTACCGCGTCGTCGTGTGGGGCGAAGGCAAAGACGTGAACGGCGAAGCCCTGAGCGGCGAGGCCCTCTCCCGCTTCGTCGTCTACCCGGACATTTCGGATGAAATGCTGCGCCCGGCCGCCGACCCGGAATTCCTGCTCGGCCTGGAGAACACCGCCAACGGCACCGCCAACGACACCGTCCGCCGCGCCGACCGCCTGCCGAGCTTCTTGGAAGAATTGCTCGCCAACCCGCCGAAGATGAGCACGCCGAAGCCGAAGCCCTACCCCGAGTGGAAGCGCGACCAACAAAAGTGGTTCCTGCCGTTGGTGCTGGTGATCTTCACCGCCATCCTGGGGTTCGAGTGGGGCTTGCGGCGGATGTGGGGGATGGTGTAGCGGGGCGGCGAATCTCATCCCAACCGCCGCACGGCGGTCGCGTTGGAGTCCCGCCTTCACAGTAGTTCCACCGAGTGGAAAATGACGCCGGGGAGATCCTAAACTCAAGTTTCACAAGGACTTGAACAAGGAAGCTCCC
>JAYUGD010000545.1:0-4885 GCA_043767785.1 Zavarzinella sp.
GCGCGACGGCGGGCCTCTCGACAAAGACCCAGAACACGCCAAACAGCAAGGCAAGAACCAGTACAATCCAACCGCATATAACTCCAGCCCACTCCATAAGGCTCCTGTGGCATATGGTTGTCTTCAGAATATGGACTCACGTGTCTGCCGCTCATCTTGCCGAGCCAACCACCCATTTTCCTCTCGCCGGGGTGCCATGCCCAATGCTTTGAGTGGGCATGCAAGAGCAAGTCACCCATGAAAATTCCGGCAGGTTCCGGGCGAAGGTTTTTCATGCCCACTCAAAGCAATGGGCATGGCACCCGGCAACATCCCCGCTCGCCGGCCGGCTATTCAACCTTGCCGCACCTGGCGATCGTGACCTTGGCCGACGTCTTGCCGCTGCGCGAGCCGATGGCTTCGATCTTTTGGATCACGTCGTACCCCTTCACGACTTGGCCGAACACGACGTGCTTCCCGTCGAGGTGCGGGGTCGGGGCGGTGCAGATGAAGAACTGCGAGCCGTTGGTGTTCTTGCCGGCGTTGGCCATCGACAGTGTGCCGGCGCCGAAGTGCTTGCCGGCCTTGCCCGCGAACGTCTCGTCGTCGAACTGTTCGCCGTAGATCGACTCGCCGCCGGTGCCGTCGCCGGCCGTGAAGTCGCCGCCCTGGCACATGAAGTTGGGGATCACGCGGTGGAAGACCGAGCCTTTGTAGCCGATCTTGTCGCCGGCCTTGTTCTTCGCGCCGACGCACAGCTCCAGGAAGTTCTTGGCGGTCTTGGGGCAGGTGTCGTCGAACAACTCGAACACGACGCGGCCGGCCTCCTTGTCGCCAATCTTCATGTCGAAGTAAACCTGCGGGTTCTTGGGGTTGATCGGGTGGTGGGGCTTGTAGTCGTCGGCGGTGGCCGTTACCGTCGCCGTCATCATCAAGATGACGGGCAGCACGGCGAAGAAGCCGAACGACGGCATGAGCCGGGCGGAGCGGAACAGCATGGCGGAAATCCTTTCGTGGGAGACGGGTGGCGTCGGAGCGATACGGGGGAATTTAATGGGCCGCGTCGTCTGGAAGCAATGTCGCGAGTCACTCACCTTGCAGAACCGGGCGGCTTCCCGGCGCTTCTCGTCAAGTCGCAGGGAGAAAATTCCGCCCCGCATTCGCAGACGGCATCAGACGGGCGCCATGCCCACTGCATTGAGTGGGCATGTAAGAGCCAATCACCCGTGAAAATCCCGGCGGGTTCCGGGCGAAGGTTTCGCATGCCCACTCAAAGCAGTGGGACATGGCGCCCGGCGCAGACCTTCCTTCGATGGCGGCGCCTTGGCGTTCGGCGGCTTCAATCAGGAAGTTTCCACAACCGCACAGTGTTGTCGTACCCGGCCGAGAGGGCAGTCTTGCCGTCGGGTGAGAATGCCGTTTTTGTCACCCATTTGTCGTGCCCGACGAATCGGCGCAGCGCAATCTGCCCTTCCACATCCCAAAGACGAACGTCTGATTTCAGTCCGGCTGTTAAAAATCGTTTCCCGTCCGGGGAGAAGTTCGCGGATGAGAGGTGGCCGATGAGCCAGTCACGGACCAATTTTCCGGTGGCCGCTTCCCACAGTTGCGCCCCCGCATCCCCATGATTGCCCGTGGAAGTGAGCAGGTATTTGCCGTCCGGAGAGTATTCGATGCCGCTGACTTCGCCGTGGCCACTTGGCCATGACCGAACTTCCTTGCCGGTTTGGAGGTCCCAAACGGCGACCATTTTGTTCCGTGAGGTTCCGGTCGCCAGGAATTTCCCGTCCGGGGAGACGGAGATGCCCACCCCCCCGGCCTGGCGGGGGATGCCGGCCGGAAGCATGTCGCCTTCGCCCTGCCGCCAGGCAACGAACTCCCGGACCTTCTTCCCGGATTCAATTTCCCAAAGAATGGCCGTCCCGTCGGAGCTTGAGGTCACCGCCGACTTGCCGCCCGGGAGCAGACGGACGCGGTGAACACTCATCTCATGGCCCTTCCAGGTCGCGACTTCTTCCCCCTCGTCGAGATCAAAGAGGGTGACGCGCTGGGTGCCAATGCTCTGCCCTCGGGCAAAGATCGCCCTCTTGCCGCCCGGCAATACGGCGATGTCGTTGACGAACCTGATCTGATATCGCGCCGATTCCTTCCCGGTCGCCACGTCCCACCGCCGCACCGTCTGATCAAAACCCCATGACAAGGCGGCCTTGCCGTCCGGCAAGAACGCCGCCCCATAGACGGCGCTCGTGTGCCCCTTGAACTGGAGTTCCTCCCGGACTTCCGTCACTTTCCCAATTTTTGAGTCCGCGCTTTCCTTGGCTTCCGGCCCGCGCGCGGGCGGGGCGCCGTGTTTGGTCGGCAGCCGCATGATGACCGTTTTGGCGGTGTTGTTGCCAAACGCGACGTGTTTGCCGTCGGGGGCCGTTGCGGAAGCGGAGCCGACCCTGTACATCGCCCCGATTGCAAAGTCGGAGTTCGGGCGGGGCACGAACTCCCACGCCTGTTGTTTTTCTCCCCCGGCCACATCGTAAAGGACAACCTCGGTCCCCGGACTGAATCCGACCAGGCGGGCACCGTCGGGAGTAAACGACAAACTCCGAGTCCCCTTGGGAGAACTCATCTTCACTTTGACTTCCGGGTTCTTGCCGGTCATGTCCCAGATTCGCACGACTTTGTCGTGGCTGGCAGTGGCCAGCATTTTCGCGTCGGGACTCAGGGCGATCGCCGCGATGCTGCTGTCCAAATGAACCATCGCGTATTCGACGGGTTTGTTCATCGCCATCTTCCAGAACTTGACTTCGGACCCGTACAAGTCGCCGTTCCGCGCCGGCGTGGAGAAGACCGAAGCGAACAAACTTCCGTCGGCCGAAAACGTGTAGCTGCCATGAGCCCCCTGGAACTGGCCCGGCAGTTGAGCGAGCCCTTTCGCCTCGACGGCGAACAAATTGCCGAGGCCGGAGCCGCAGGCGATCAATTTTCCGTCCGGACTGAAGGCGAGCCCGTTGATGCGGCCGACCTGTTTTGAATCGAACAGCTTGCCGCCCTTCTCCGTGACATCCAAGACAAGAAGCGTCTCGGCGAGCGAAGCGGCCAACCGCTTGCCGTCGTCAGAAAACGCCAGTCGCTCGACGCGACCCTTCTTTTTGGGCGGTTGCAGCTTGGCGATCTGTTTGGGGGCGGCGCCGGTCAAGTCCCATAGGACGACCTCGCCCACGTCGGTGCCCGTGGCCAGCTTGCCGTCCGCGGAGAACGCGCAACTCAGCACGGTCCCGGCGTCCACGGTCACCACGCCGACCGCAATGTCGGGGAGCTGAGCCTTCTCGATGGGCGCCAACTCTTCACGGTCGAGCTTGTCGAAGGGGCTGACGGCGTCCGCGGCGGACGGCTTCGGAACGGCAAGAACGGGTGTTGCCGACGACAACCCGATCACGTTCAAAGTCACTGCCACGACGGCAATCCGGAAACAGGGATTCATTTTTCGGCGCTCACTTTCGGCGAGATCAAGAAAACAAGCAGGCGTGAAACTTGTCTGGATTGTACAGGTCCGCCGGGCGCCATGCCCACGGCTTTACGATTGCCGTTATACACAAGTCGTAGGCGCCGCGGTCCGGTGGTCTTGGGCAGGCGACGCCTTGCCCTTGGTCGGGGGCAGGGTTGGAGTCCCGCTTTTAAGCGGTCTTGGGCCTGTCACCCACAAGCGACCGGCGAACCGAGTCTTCGAGGGTTCGCCGGCTGGCTGACGGCCGATGCCCGAAAGCAAACCTTCGAAGACTCGGTTCGCGGCGCCCTTGCCCCGGCTCGTTCTCCAGAGCGCTAACGCTTCTGGCTCGCCTCCCTCGCTGCGCTCGGCAGCGAAGTCTCCGCCGCTCTGACCGGCCTTCAAGTTGTTTCATCCACGCGGCCGAGTCGGAATGACCGAGCGTCAGCGAGGAAGGCGAGCCAGAAGCGTTAGCGCTCTGGAGGACGCCCCCGAGTCAAACCGCTGAGGACGAGTCTTCGACGTCCGACACCGCTGCCCGGTGACGCCCGCCGGGCAACAAGGCGAACCGCCGAAGACTCGGTTCGCCGGCCGCCTCTGGGTGTTATACCCTACGCGGCCAGCATTGATACGTCCTCGAACGTCTGGAATTTGAGTGTCATGAGCGACGTCAAGGCTTCGGCGTGTGTCGTGGACACGCCGGCGAGCGTCGTCTCGATGGCCGCTCGGAACGCCGCGAAGTCCGCATGATACTTCCCATACACGCTCTTACGTTTCGCGAAACCCCACAGCCGCTCGATCAGGTTCAAGTTCGGCGAGTAACTCGGCAGGAAGAGCAGACGGATGTCCAATTCCACGGCCAATGCCTGAACCGTCGCGTTGCGTTGATATTTCGCGTTGTCCAATACCACCGACACCGGACCCACCAACGTCTGAGCGGCGAGTTTCCTCAACAGCTCGCACATCGTTTCGGTGTTCACCACCGTCGTGTTCGTCACGGTGATCAAGTGTCGCGTGACGGCGTCCCACGCCCCCAGACGTTGAAGCGCTGACGCCCGGACGCGGCCCGGACGAACACGCGGGCGAGGCTCCACAGACAGCACAAGAAGGTTCCGTAAACGAAGTGCGCGGCATCGACAAAGAAGACGTGTCCGTTCCCCGCGACGGCCGCGTCGAGGGCCGGTTGGAGCTGACGGTCCCAATAATCTCGCTGAATCTCGACGTGCTCGGTCAGCGACTTTTTGGGGGCACGGGCACCGCCCGCGTGCGTTGCCAGGTGAAGCCCAGGCCCGCCAGAAACGCGCGCGTTTGGGTGCGTCCGCGGCGAATTCCGGTGAGTTCGAAGATGCGTTCGCCGGCTTCCGCCGTCGTGCGGACGGGGTGTTCGGCCAGCGATTTTTTGATGCGGTCGGCGTGTTCGGCGAGGTC
>JAYUGD010000546.1:0-4881 GCA_043767785.1 Zavarzinella sp.
TTCGGAGAGGGGGCCGGGGGGTGAGGTAAACGGCCGGGGCCACACGAGACTACTTTTGTTCGTTATCCGTCCTCTCGCCGTCTGCCTGTGTCTCGCCGCCCCCCTCGCGGCCGCCGAGCCGACCATCCGCGCCCTGAACGTCCGCGGCCTGCAACTCGGCGAAAAGACCACCCTCGTCCTCGACGGCGACGACCTCGGCGCCGCCCCAAAACTGCTGCTCCCCTTCGCCGCGACGCAGACGCTGCTTCCCAAGAACACGCCCAAGCAGGCCACGTTTGAGGTGACGGCCAACGCGGCCGTCGTCCCCGGCTTTTACCCGCTGGCGGTCGTCACCGATCAGGGGACGAGTCCACCGTTGGCCATCGCCGTGGACCGGTTGCCGCAACGGCCGTTCGCGGCGACGGTCGATGTCGTCCCGGTGGCGTTGCACGGGACCATCGGCGGGGCGACGATTAGCGAAGTGACGTTCCCCGGCCGAGCCGGGCAGAAGGTCACGGTGGAAGTCGAAGCCCAACGCCTCGGCGGCAAACTGCGGCCGATCTTGACGCTGGCCTCGGCAAAGCGGACACAACTGGCGTGGGCGTGGCCGAGCAACTCTCTTTCCGGCGACGCGCGGTTGGAAGCGACGCTCCCGGCCGACGGGCCGTATACGGTCGCTCTGCATGACGTGGAATACGCGGCGCCGGCGCCGGGGCAGTTTCGCTTGAAGATCGGCCAGTGGGCGGCCGCGGACCCAGTCTTCCCGCCGGTGATCGCCGTCGGCCAATCCATCGGCGGCGTCACCGCCAAGCCGGGCGACCGCGTCCTGCCGTTGGATTGGAAAGACGGCTCCGGCCCGCGGCCGTTCGTGACCGTCAGCCCGCACGCGGAGTTCGTGGAACTGCCGACCTCCAAGGACGGCCAAGAGTTGCCGGCCGGGCCGGTCGGCGTCAGCGGCAAGTTGCTCACGGACTTTGAAGAAGACCGCTACCGCGTCCCGGTGACGCCGTTGGGCAAAATTAAGTTGGAAGTCTTCGCCGACCGCTTGGGGTCGCCCGTGGACGCGGCACTGGTGGTCCGCGACGCGATGGGCAAGGAGCTGGCCCGCGCCGAAGACAGCCCCGGCACCACGGACCCGGCGCTGGAGTACGCCGTCCCGGCCGGCGTGACGAGCATCACCGTCGGCGTCATCGACGCCCTAGGCCGCGGCAAGCCCAACGGCATTTACCGTCTGGTCATCGACCCGCAGCCGACCGGCCGCAAGGGCGCGCCGCAGTTGCTTACGACGACGACCCATCTGTCGATCCCGGCCGGTGGCCGCATCGTTGTCCCGGTGATCGTTGACCGCCGCGGGGACACAAGCAAGTTCGACGTGGCCGCGTCGGCGCTCCCCGCCGGCGTGACGCTGGAGAACGCCGCCATCCCCGAGAACGCGGACGGCACGCTGTTGACCGTTCGCCGCACCGACGCGGCCGGCGAAGCCGTCTTCGTGCGCTTCCGAGGGCCGCAAGGCGAGCCGGTGACGGTCCGCAATCACCCGCTCGACCGCGTGCAGCCGTGGCTGGCGGGCGAGATGCCGCTGGCCCTCTCGGCCGCGAAGGCCGCCGAGTTCCAAGTCGATTGGAACAACCTGCCGCCGGACGCCGGCATTGTCCCCGCCGGCAAGTTGAACCTGCCGGTGAAGTTGACGCGCGTGGACGCCAAATCCCCGGTGCGGCTGACGCTGATGACGAGTCAGTTCGTCCCGCTGGTGAACAACCAGCCCGACGTGAACCAGTCTTTGCGGGCCGAAAAGCCCGTCGAGGTGGCGGCAGCCGTTAACGACGGGGCGCTGACCATGCTCATTCCTCCGCTGCTCAACTCCCCGGTGTACGACGTGACCGTGCAGGCCGAGCTGCTGGCCGCCGACAAGCGCACCGTGCTGGCGACGGCCTTCGCCCCCGTCCGCCGCATGGCCGTGCGGTTGCCAATCCTCGTCACGCTGGACGGCCCGCCGAAGATCGAGGCGACGCCGGACGCCAAGACCGGGGCGACCGTGAAAGTGCCCGGCAAGATCGAACGCAAAGAAGGGGCCGCCGGCGAAGCGACCGTCACGCTCCTCGGCCTGCCGCCCGGCGTGACGGCCGCCCCAGTGACGTTGAAGCCGACCGAGACCGCGTTCACGCTGAATGTGGTATTGCCGCCGACCGCGGTGCCGGGAGAGTTCAAGGATTTGAAGCTCTCGGCCAGCGTGGTGCCGGACCCGAAGCAAGCGGCCGTGCGCGTGAAGGGCAAAGACGTGGACGTGGTGTTGGTGGTGAAGGCGGCGAAGAAGTGATGGGGGCGAAAGCCCATGGACGGCCGTCCATGGGCTTTCCTGTGGGTGGATGACTTTGAAGGCAAAGGTGACGACCATGACGACTCTCCGCCTCCTCATCCCGCTGCTGTGCGTCGCCGCGCCGGCCGTTGCCGCCGACCTTCCGGCCGTCGCCGTGGACGTGTTCCCGAAGGCCGTCGATCTGCGCGCCTACCGTCAGCCGGTCGCCGTCCGCGTGTTGGGCCAGTCGGCGGACGGGTATGCGATTGACCTCACTTCGCGGGCGAAGATCACGGCTGCGGACATCAAGATCGCGCGCGTGGATGAGTCCGGCTGGGTGTACCCGGTCGCCAACGGCGTGACGAACCTCACCGTCACGGCCGAAGGGAAGACGGTCACGGTCCCCGTTACGGTGCAACTGCCGGCGGTCGAGCCGCCGATGAGTTTTCGGCATGAGGTGATGCCGGTGCTGTCGAAGGCCGGGTGCAACGCCGGGTCTTGTCACGGGTACTCGCTGGGCAAGAACGGCTTTAAGTTGTCCCTGCGCGGGTCAGACCCGATCCCAGACTTTCAGGCGATCACCCGCGACTCCACGGGCCGGCGCGTCAACCGCGTCGCCCCGGCGGCCAGCCTGGTGCTGACGAAGGGGCTGGGGGACGTGCCGCACGAAGGGGGCGCGCGGTTCTTGCGCGGCAGCCTCTCCCACGAGATGATGAAGCGGTGGGTCGAACAAGACGCGCCGGGGGACTTGGCGGACAAGGCCGAAGTCGCCTCGGTGCGAATGACGCCGGACAAGCTGGCGCTGCGGCCGGGCGACAAGCACCGCGTCACGCTGACGGCCACCTACGCCGACGGCCGCACGCGCGACGTGACCCGGCTCGGCATCTTCACCGTTAACAACGACGCCTTCGCCACCGTGGACGGCGAGGGCATGGTGACGGCCACGACGGCCGGGGAGACCATCATCGTCGGGCGGTTCGAGCGCACCTTCGCGGCCACGGGCGTGGTCGTCCTGAAGCCGGCCCCGGACTTCAAGCCGACGCCGGTCCCGGCGGGCCACCTGATCGACAAGCACGTCGTCGAGAAGTTAAACCGGCTCAAGATCGCCCCGTCGGCCCTCACGTCGGACGAGGTGTTCCTGCGGCGCGCGTCCCTCGACCTGATCGGCGTGCAGCCGAAGCCGGACGAGGTGCGGGCCTTCCTGGCCGACGCCGCCGCGGACAAGCGGGCCAAGGCGATCGACACGCTGTTCGAGCGGCCGGAGTTCGTCGATCAGTGGAGTCTGAAGTGGGGGGACCTGTTGCAGAACTCCCGCAACACGGTGAGTTCGCCGGGCGTGTACCTGTTCCGCGAGTTTATCCGCGACGCGGTCGCCCGCAACACGCCGCTGGACGAGTTCACCCGCAAAATCCTGACGGCCCGCGGCGGCGGCGCGGACGACCCGGCCAGCGCCTACTTCGCCGCCAGCAAGGACACGAACGACACCGTCGAGCGCGTCACGCAAGTCTTCTGCGGCGTCCGCATGCTGTGCGCCCGCTGCCACACGCACCCGCTGGAGAACTGGACGCAGGCGGACTACTACGGCCTCGCCAGTTTCTTCAGCCAAGTCGGCGTGCGGGCCGACGGCCGCTTCCCCAACGTGCCGAACGCGAAACTGGTGGCCCTGAACCTCGCCGCCGGGTCGGCGACCAACCCGCGCACCGGCGCCCCGCAGCCGCCGCGCTTCCTCGGCGGGGCGGACTTGCCGCTGTCCGCGGGGAAGGACCGCCGCGAGGAGTACGCCAAGTGGCTGACGGCCCCGGACAACCGCTTCTTCGCCCGTGGATTGGTCAACCGCGTGTGGAGCTACTTCTTCCACCGCGGCATCATCGACCCCGTGGACGACATCCGCAGCACCAACCCGCCCATCAACCCGGAGTTACTGGACGCGCTCACGAAAGACTTCGTGGCCGCCAAGTTCGACGCCCGGCATTTGATGCGCCGCATCGTGACCTCCGAGACGTACCAGCGGGACAGCGCCGCGAACCCGTCCAACAAGCACGACGACCAAAACTTCTCGCACGCCCTCTCTCGCCGCATCCCCGCCGAAGCGATCTTGGATTCGCTGGTGCAAGCGACGGCCGTGCCGGAAAGTTTCGGCGGCGCCCCGGCCGGCTTCCGGGCCGCCCAACTCCCCGATGCCAGCGTGGAGAGCCGCTTTCTCAGCCTGTTCGGCAAGCCGCAGCGGATGGACGCCTGCGAGTGCGAGCGCGACAACGGCTCCAACATGCTCCAAGCCCTGCACTTCATCAACGGCCCGAGCATCCTCACCCGCGTGCAAAACCCCGCCGCCCGCCCGGCCCTGCTGATGCAGAAGAAACTCGCGGACCCGGAGTTGGTGACGGAACTCTACCTGTGGAGCTTGGCGCGGAACCCGCGGGACGCCGAGCTAAAACTGGGCGTGGCGTTCCTTCAGGGGAAGGGCGACAAGAAGGCCGAGGCCGTGCAAGACCTGATGTGGGCGCTGCTGAACAGCAAGGACTTCTTGCTGGCGAACTGACGCGAACACGGATTTGTTAGCCGCGACGCGGAGGCGTTGCGCAGCGGAGCGCGTCCAGAGACGGACA
>JAYUGD010000547.1:0-4874 GCA_043767785.1 Zavarzinella sp.
ACGGCCGCCGGCTTCGGGCCGGACTTGCTTCAGGCGCTGGCCGCGGCCGGCCGGTCGCGGGACGACCGGCGCGAGCCGACGTGGGCGGCCTTGGGCCGGTACGCCCGCGAGACTCGCTTGCTCCATGTGAAATACGAGGTGATCGGGGCCGGCTCGCGGCAAGACTTCCAGCCGCTGTTCGGCGACCACCAAGTCTGGCCGCTGATCGAGGCGGCCACCCGGCCGGGGGACAAGGCTCAGTTAGCGAAACAATTAAAGGCGATCAAGCTGACCGAGTTTTCGCCCCGGCACAAGCCGCTGCTCTCCCTGTTGTCAGGGTCAGGCCAAGTTTTGCACAGCAAATACCACTCCTTGGCGATGGAGCACGGGGACCGCCTGTATTACGACCGATACTTGCAACTGCGGACGATGAACGGCGACCTCAACTATTCCCCCGTGGCCAAGCAGATGTACGATGTCAGCCCGTACGCGCCGCTGGCGCGGGCGCTCCTCATCCGGGACGACTGGAATTTCGCCAAGCCGCACGCGGCCGCGTGGGAAGCCGAGGCGCGCCACCCGGAAGTGTTGTCCGCCCTCGCCCGGCAATCATTGAACCAGCGGCGGCCGGCCGACGCCGAACGGCAGGCGGCGGAGGCCGTGCGGCTCGCCCCGCAAGCCGAATCGTACGTGATGCTGGCCGAGGCGCGGCTCGCCACCGGGGGCGAGGCCCGGTACATCGCCACGATGGACGAGTTCTTGGCGACGCCGGACACCGGGGAGGGCCACGCCCAAGCGCGAATCGAAGTCGTCAATTACTATTTGGAGCGCAAGCAGTTCGACAAGGCGCAGCCGTACGCGGAGAAGGCGGCCTCGGAATTTCGGCGCTCGTGGGCGCGGGAAGGCGTCTCCCGGTGCGCCGAGGGCCGCGGGGACTGGGAGACGGCGGAAGCGGTCATCCGCGGCATGGACGAGGTGTGCGGCGACTGCCGATACATTCTCTATTACTGGCGGTTGCGGACGGGCCGCGGAGATTTGGCCGCCCCGCGGGCGGCCGCCGAGCGCCACTTGCGGAGCATCGTCAAGCCGACCGAGCCGGAAGACGTCATGTTGGCCGGCGTGATGGAGTCAGCCGCCGGCCGCCCGGCGAAGGCGGCCGAATTTTACAGTCGCCTGTCCATCAATAGCATGCTGTATTTGAGCAAACTGGCCGCCGTCGCCGAATTCGACGCCGCCGGGGACATCGCCCAGCGGGAAACATCGCTCGGTCGGATGGGAGCTTTCGGCCCGTACCAAGAGGTCATGACCTTCGTCCGACAACGGCTGATGAAAAGTCCGGCCGACCTGCCGACGGAGAAAGAAATCGAGACGGAGATCGCCAAGATCCCGCCGAAGCACGTCCGCAACTTTTACTACATTGTCGGCCGGTTCCTCCAAACCCGGGGCCAAAAAGATTTAGCCGCCACTTACTTCCGCCGGGCCGGCGAACATCTGCCAAGTTCCAAGAACCTCGCCGCGATTTTGGCCGCCTTGGCGTTGCGGGAGATGGCGCCGAAAAAAGCCGGCTTCGCTGGAGCCGTCTTGCAACAACAGGAAGGCAAGTGACGGCCTCGTGGCGGGCGTTCACGGCGCCGTGAATCATCGGCCCCCTCCCATGCGATGCGCCGTCGGGTATCCGGCCCGCATGAGCCAAACGTCGGCGGCCGGGAGGCGGGCAAGTAATCGCATGACGGCGGCGTAGTCGTCCGGGTCGATTTCGTATTCCCCGGCATTGCGGTCCACCGCGACGAAGTTCCCGGTGTCGTCCGGTGTGAGCCGCGGCGCCACTTGGCGCTCAAAAACGGCCGCGCCCAATTCGGCCAATTCGTCCAGCGGGCGCCTGTCTTCAGTGACGGGCATTGATTTTTTCTCCCCGGACGAGCATACGTCCAATCTATCACACCCGAAAGGCTCTGTCGCCACCCTCGAAACCGACGAGTTACCTCTTGTGGGGCGTGACGTATAATCACACTCTTGACGCATTTTGCCTCTGGGATTCTCTTCATGCCGTCGAACGAATTCGTCCTCGGGTTGGTGCAGATGACGTGCGACCCGCAGCCGGCCCCGAACTTGGCGAAGGCCGTCGGCCAGATTCACGCGGCGGCCAAGCGGGGGGCGCAGATCGTTTGCCTGCCGGAGTTGTTCCTCGGGCCGTACTTTTGCAACACGCATTTGATGGAGAACTTCGACCGGGCCGAGCCGATCCCCGGCCCGAGCACGGCTGAGTTGAGCAAGGCGGCGAAGGCGGCGGGCGTGGTCGTGGTCGCGTCGATTTTCGAGCGCGTGATGGCGGGACTGTGCTTCAACACGGCCGTCGTCTTCGACGCGGACGGGACGCTGATGGGCACGTACCGCAAGATGCACATCCCGCACGACCCGCTGTTCTTCGAGAAGTATTACTTCCGGCCGGGGGACCAAGGGTTCAAGGTATTCCCCACCAAGTTTGGCGTCGTCGGCACGCTCGTGTGTTGGGACCAGTGGTTCCCCGAGGGGGCGCGCATCACGGCGATGAAAGGGGCGGAGGTTCTTGTGTACCCGACGGCCATCGGCTGGCACCCGCGGGAGAAGGCCGAGTTCGGCAAGCAGCAGCACGACGCGTGGGAGACCATCCAGCGGTCGCACGCCATTGCCAACAGCTTGTACGTCACCGCCATTAACCGCGTCGGCTTCGAAGCCGCCCCGGCCGGGGACGGCCTCGAATTCTGGGGGGCGTCGTTCGTCAGCGACCCGTTCGGCGTCGTCGTGGCCCGCGGGTCGCATTCGGAAGAAGAGCTGCTGGTCGTGGCGTGCAGCCGGGAGCGCATGACGGACGTGCGCCGCAACTGGCCTTTCTTCCGCGACCGGCGGACGGACGCCTATTCCGACCTGACGAAAGTCTCGCTGACCGCGCCCGGACTATAATTTCTTCCATGAGCGATTCACCGAAGCCCCCGGAATCGAACGTCACCGGCCACGACTATTCCCAACGGGGGCACCTCCGCTTCGCCGCCACGCCGATCATCGACTTCCACGCCCACGTCACCATGACGGCCCCGTCCGACAAGCCGGACGGCCCGGCGGGCGGGACCGGCGCGGAGGGGACGACGGAAGGCGCGGAGACGATGCTGGCCTTGGGCCGGGAGTTCGGTGTCACTCAGACGCTGACCATGTGCCCGCCGCAGGACATCGCCCCGCTGCGGGCCACGTTCGGGGACGGCCTCCTCTTCAACGGGATGATTAACAAGAAGCTGGACGAGCCGGACGAGGTGGCCCATCGCCTGTTGGAGAGTTTCTTGGCGGCCGGCGTCCACGCCGTTAAATTGTGGTCGGCCCCGCGCGGCCGGGAACGCGGCCTGACCGTCGATGCCCCGTGGCGGGTCGCTTGCCTGCGGGAGGCGGCCAAGGCCGGCGTCCGCATCGTGATGGTCCACGTCGGCGACCCGGACGCTTGGTGGGGGCACACGTACACGGACACCAACAAGT
Source organism: Zavarzinella sp. (assembly GCA_043767785.1). GTDB lineage: Bacteria > Planctomycetota > Planctomycetia > Gemmatales > Gemmataceae > Zavarzinella. The sequence continues at coordinate 3,478 of JAYUGD010000547.1, forward strand.
TCGGCACCAAGGCCCAGCAGTACGAGCCGTTCGTCCGGTTGATGCGCGAGTTCCCCAACTTCCACTGGGTCGGCGCGCACATGGGCGGCGACCCGGAACACCCCGACCATCTGGCCGCGATGCTTGAGGAATTCCCGCAACTTTATTTGGACACCAGCGCCACCAAATGGCAGGTGCGGGAAGTTTCCCCGCGGTCCGCGGCGACCCGCGCGCTCATTTGCCGGTTCCCCGACCGCTTTTTGTTCGGGACTGACTTGGTGACGCGGCACGGCCTCACCCCCGAGCATTACGTGAGCCGATACTGGTGCCAGCGGACCCTGTGGGAGAGCGCTTGGGAAGGCCCGAGTCCCATCGCGGACTCGGACTTCAACCACCCGAATGCCGCGAACGAGACCCCAACCCTGCGGGGGGTGAATCTGCCAGAAGACGTGCTGCGCAAGGTATACTTTGAAAACGCCCGCCGCCTGCTGGGGCCGTCAGGGCCGGGAAATTGATGGCCGCGACTCCGCGGTTCCGGTAGCGTGGAACACAGACGACACGATTCGCGCCCGGACGGCCGGGCCTGCTTGGGGAGACCGGGCGTGATGAGCACCGTGGGCGAAGTCGCGGCGTGGGTCGGCGGCGAGGTGGTCGGGGATTCCTCCGCCGTCATCCGGGCCGCCAAGCCCCTGAGCGACGGGCCGAAGGCCGACGAAATCACACTCGTCCTCGACCAGCGGAACATGGCCCAATTTTATGCGTCCGCGGCCGGGGCCGCCGTCGTGGCCGCGGCCGCCCCCGTCAATGGCCGCACGCTGGTCCGCGTCAAGGACCCGCTGGCGGCCTTCGCGTCCATCGTCCAAAAGTTCCACGTCAAGCCGGTCGCCGAGTTCAAGGGCGTCCACCCGACGGCCGTCATCGACCCGTCCGCCACAGTCGCCCCGGACGCCAGCGTCGGGCCGTTCGTCACCGTGGGCGAGGGGTGTGTCATCGGCCCGCGCTGCCGGCTGTACAAGGGCGTGTCGCTCGGCGCGCACTGCCAACTGGGCGAGGACGTGGTCCTCGGGCCGAACGTGGTCCTTTACGACGGGTGCCTGCTCGGCAACCGCGTGTCCATCATGGCCAACTCGGTCATCGGCGGCGACGGGTTCGGGTATCGCACCGTCGCCGGCAAGCACGTCAAAGTGCCGCAGATCGGCCACGTCGAGATCGGCGACGACGTGGAGGTCGGCGCCTGCACCACCATCGACCGGGCCACCTTCGGGGCCACCCGCATCGGGGCCGGCACCAAGATCGACAACCTGGTGATGATCGCCCACAACTGCCAGATCGGGCCGCACAACTTGATCGTGGCGCAAGTCGGCTTGGCCGGGTCGGTCACGACCGGCGAATACGTGGTCATGGCCGGGCAGGCCGGC
>JAYUGD010000548.1:0-4869 GCA_043767785.1 Zavarzinella sp.
ATGCCTTTCCTCGGTTTTGGTTTTTCTCTGTGCTCTCTGTGTCCTCTGTGGTGAAGTTCTTCTCTTCTGCCTTTATCCGTGTTTCGTCCGTGTTCGATCCGTGGCTAAAAATGTCTTCTCTTTTGCCTTCGGATCTTGTAATACCCGCCCCCCCGCCCCGTATCCCTCTCATGGCTGATTTGTCGGCCCCCCGCCGACTCTGGTAGAATGGCTCCCTTTCCCCGTCGGACTGCGAAGAGGCGATTATGCGGCAGGTTTTCCCGGCCCTCCTGTTGGGGGTGGCGCTCGTCAGTCTGTCGGCCTGCGCCAAGCAGACGCCGCCGTTGGCCCCGACCAAGCCGCCGGAAGTGATCGTGGACTTCCCGACCCAAAAAGTCGTCACCGATTACGAGGACTTCACGGGCCGCACCGAGCCGATCCAGATGGTGGAAATCCGCTCCCGCGTCACCGGGTACTTGGACGAGATCCAATTCACGGACGGCAAGGACGTCATCGCCAACCAGCCGCTGTTCGACATCGACCCCAAGACGTACCAGGCGACGCTCGACCAGTCCGTCGCCAACGTCAGCCAAGCGCAGGCCCGGCTCGACCGCTTGCAGCGGGACTTCGAGCGCGTCCAGACCGGCGTGGTCGGCGGGTCCGTCACGCGGGAGGAGTTCGACCGCGTGTCCGGGGACCGGGCCGAGGCCACCGCCGCCTTGGCCTTGGCCCGGGCCAGCAAGGCCCTCGCGGAGACGAACTTCAAATTTACCAAGATTCTCGCCCCCTTCGCCGGCCGGACCAGCCGGCGCATGATCGACCGCGGCAACTTGGTGAAGGCCGACGACACGATCCTGACCACCATCGTCGCCCTCGACAAGATTTACGCCACCTTCGACATCGACGAGCGGACGCTCTTGAAACTCCGCCGGCTGAACCGCGAGGGGAAGACCGATTCGCCCCGGACGGTCAAGGTGGAAGTGGACATCGGCCTCGCGGACGAGGAGGGCTTCTCCCGCAAGGCCGTCATCGACTTCATCGACAACCGGCTGAACGCCTCCACCGGCACGCTGCAAGTGCGGGCCGTCTTGGACAACCCCAACCTGATGCTCTCCCCCAACCTGTTCATCCGCGTGCGGGTGCCGGTCGGCCGGCCGCACGAGGCGATCCTCGTGCCGGAAGAAGCCCTCGGGTCCGACCAAGGGCAGAAGTACGTGTACGTGGTCAACGCCGAGGACGAAGTGGTGTACCGCCGCGTGGAGATCGGCCAAGAGTGGAACCAGCAGCGCGCCATCGTCAAGGGCGTCCAGGCCGGCGACCGCGTGATCGTCAGCGGCCTCCAGCGCGTCCGCCCCGGCGTGAAGGTGACGCCGAAGAAAGCCGAGAAGGCGCCTGACGCTACGACGGCCCCACCCATGACCACCGCCCAAAAGTGACTTCATTTCGGATTGCGGATTTCGGATTGCGGATTGGAAAACCGAAATCCCCGACGCCGGCCGGTGTCACCAGCCGTCTTTCAATCCGAAATCCGCAATCCGCAATCCGCAATTGATCGAGTCCCCGCCTGTGTTCGTCCGCTTTTTCATCGACCGGCCGATCTTCGCCAGCGTGCTGTCCATCGCGGTCACGCTGGCCGGGGTGTTGGCCGGCCCAGGGTTGCCGCTGTCGCAGTACCCGCCGGTGACGCCGCCCACGATCCAAGTGGACTGCAACTACCCCGGGGCCAGCGCCAAGGTCGTCTCGGAGACGATCGCCTCCCCCGTCGAGCAGCAGGTCAACGGCGTGGAGCGGATGCTCTACATGACCTCGCAATGCACGTCCGACGGGTCGTACACGCTCACGGTCACGTTCGAGATCGGCACGAACCTGAACCTCGCCCAAGTGCTGGTGCAGAACCGGGTGAACCTCGCCCTGCCGAACCTGCCGGACGTGGTGCGGGCCACCGGGGTGACGACGCGGAAGCGGTCCCCGGAAATCCTGATGACAGTCAGCATCAACTCGCCGGACGCCACCTACGACCAACTGTACCTGAGCAACTACGCGCTGACGCGGCTCAAGGACGAGTTGTCCCGCATCCCCGGCATCAGCGACGTGACGATCTTCGGCCAGCGAGACTACGCCATGCGTGTCTGGGTGGACCCGGAGAAGTTGGCCGCCCGCACCCTGAGCGCGAACGACGTGGTGGCCGCCCTGCGGGAGCAGAACACCCAAGTCGCGGCCGGGCAAGTGGGCCAGCCGCCGACCGCGGACGGCCAGCCGGTGCAGATTACCCTCTCGTCCCTCGGCCGGCTGTCCACCGTCGAGGAGTTCGAGCAGGTGGTGGTGAAGGTCGGGGCGAACGGGCAGGTGGTGAAAGTCCGGGACGTGGCCCGCGTGGAACTCGGCTCCCGCGTGCAGGACGTGTCGAACCGCTTCGACAACAAGCAGACGGTCGGGCTGGCCGTCTTCCTGCTGACCGGGGCGAACGCCCTGGACGTCGGCGACCGCGTGAAGGCGGCCGTCGACGCGGCCAGCAAGGACTTCCCGGCCGGCGTGAAGGCCGAGATCGGCTACGACACGACGCCGTTCATCAAGGACTCCATCTGGGAAGTGTTCAAGTCCCTGCGGGACGCGATCATCCTCGTGGCCATCGTCGTGCTCGTGTTCCTGCAAAGCTGGCGGGCGGCCATCATCCCACTCTTGGCCGTGCCGGTGGCCATCGTCGGGACGTTCGCGGTCATGTCCCTCATCGGCTTCTCGCTGAACAACCTGACGCTGTTCGGCTTGGTGCTGGCGGTCGGCATCGTGGTGGACGACGCCATCGTCGTCGTCGAGGCCGTCCAGCACCAAGTGGAGTTGGGACTGGCCCCGCGGGACGCGACGGTCGCGGCCATGAAGGAAGTCACCGGCCCGGTGTTCGCGGTCGGGGTGGTGCTGGTGGCGGTGTTCGTGCCGTGCGCGTTCCTGTCCGGGATCGTCGGGCAGTTCTTCCGGCAGTTCGCCGTCACCATCGCCGTCAGCACGCTGATCTCGACGTTCAACTCGCTGACGCTCAGCCCGGCCCTCGCGGCCCTGCTCATTCGGCCGACGAAGGGGCGCCAGGACGTGGTTACGCGGGTGATGAACTTCGCGTTCGGCTGGTTCTTCTGGCTGTTCAACAAGAGTTTCGGCGCGGTGGCAGGGGCGTATTTGAAGAGCGTCGCCTTCGCCATCCGCGTGCCGCTGTTCGTGCTGGCCGGGTACGTGGGCCTGCTGGTCGCCGGCGTGTGGGGCTACCAGAAGTTGCCCATCGGCTTCATCCCGATGCAGGACAAGGGCTACCTGATCGCCAGCGTGCAAATGCCGGACTCCGCGTCGGCCGAGCGCATGCGCGAGGCCATCAAGAAAATCTCGGGCATTGCCCTCGCGACGCCCGGCGTCAAGCACGTCAACAGCATCGCCGGCAACTCGTTCGTCCTGAGCGCCTACGGGTCCAACTTCGGCTCCATGTTCATCATCCTCGACGGCTTCGAGACCCGGACGACGCCGGAACTGTACTCGGAGGCGATCACCGCCAAGTTGCGGACCGCCATCGCCAAGGCCGTGCCGGAGGCGCAGGTGAACATCTTCGGCGCCCCGGCCGTGTCCGGCCTCGGCCGGGCCGGCGGCTTCCGCATCATGGTCGAGGACCACGCGGACGTCGGCCCGCGCGTCCTCCAAGGGCAGACGGACAACCTGATCGAGAAGGCCAACCAGCAACCCGGCCTCGTCGGCCTGTTCACCGTGTACCGCACGAATTCCCCGCAAATCTTCTTGGACATCGACCGCACCGCCTGCGCCACGCACGGCGTGGAGCTGCGGGACGTGGCCAGCCTGTTGCAGGCCACCGTCGGCGCCCGCTACGTGAACGACTTCAACCTCTTGGGACGCACGTGGCAGGTGAACGTACAGGCCGAGCAACGATACCGGGACGAGTTGGAAGACATCAAGAAGCTCAAGATCCGCAACAAGCAAAACCTGATGGTCCCGCTGGGCACGCTCCTGAAAGTGCGCGAGGAGAGCGGCCCGCTGGTCATCACCCGGCACAACATGCACCCGGCCGCGGCCGTGAACGGCAACCTGGCCCCGGCCGTCAGCACCGGGGACGCCATCGCCGTGATGGAGAAACTCGCGGAGGTCGAACTGCCGAAGGGGATGGGCTACGAGTGGTCCGAACTCTTCTTCATCGAGCGCCGCGTGCGCAACACGGGGACAATCATCTTCGCCATCTCGGTGGCGTTCGTGTTCCTGGTGCTGGCGGCCCTGTACGAGAGCTGGGCCTTGCCGCTGGCCGTCATTTTGGTGGTGCCGGTGTGCGTGGTCGGGTCGCTGGCGGCCGTCGCCGTCGCCGGCAAGGACGTGAACATCTTCACCCAGGTCGGCTTCGTGGTGCTGATCGGCCTCGCGTGCAAGAACGCCATCCTGATCGTAGAGTACGCCAAAATGGCCCGCGACCACGGCGCCGACCGCGTCACGGCCGTGCTGGCCGCGTGCAAGCTGCGTTTTCGGCCGATCCTGATGACTTCGCTGGCGTTCATTCTCGGCGTCGTCCCGCTGATGGTCGCCACCGGGGCCGGGGCCGAGATGCGCCAGGCCCTCGGCACCGCCGTCTTCGGCGGCATGCTGGGCGTCACCGTCTTCGGCATCGTGTTGACACCCGTTTTTTATGTGGTGATTGACTGGCTCTCGGAGGCGCGCATCTTCCATCACCCGCAGGTGCAACAGTTCTCCCGCCGGGCGCGCTGGGTGTTGACCCTCCAGTTCGTGAAGCCCGCTTTTGCGCAGGCGAGCAAGTCGCTCGGAGCGGTGTTCCGGCCGAAGAAGGGGGTGGGGTCGTGAGTGGGATCAAGATCGGGCTTGCCGCAAAGGCAACCTCACCCCCTAACCCCCTCT
>JAYUGD010000549.1:0-4864 GCA_043767785.1 Zavarzinella sp.
CTCTCCGTTTCGGAGAGGGGGTTAGGGGGTGAGGTAAACGGCCGACGGCAACTGGGAAACGATGTTCACCCTTTTACCCCCCGCAATCCCGCACCATCGCCGGCCGCAGTTCCCCGGCTAGAAACACCGACCCGGCGACGGCGACGCCATCGGCCTCGGTGAGTTGCGCCCGCGCGGCTTGCCACGCCGACGCCGGGTCCGGGTGGATTTGCACGTCGGCGGCCCCGAGGCCGGCGAGCCAGTCGGCCATCTGCTTCGGGTCGGCCGAGCGCGGGTTACTGGCGTAGCGCGTCAGGTGCCAGGCGGAGACCAGCGGGGCCAACTCGGCCAACATCTCGCGGATCTGCTTGTCGTTCGAGGCGGCGAAGATCATGCGCCACTTGCCCGCGACGCGGTACGTCGTCCGCAGCGTGTCGACCAGCGCTTTCACCGAAGCGATGTTGTGGGCGCAGTCCAACACGACGGCCGGGCGTTCGGAAAGTCGTTCCTGCCGGGCGGGCCACGACACGGTGCGGAGACCGTCCCGAATGGCGTGATCGGGAATGGTTAACCCGAGCCGCCGCAGTCGGTCCACGGCGGCGACGGCCCCGGCCGCGTTGACCGCCTGATGGGCGCCGGCCAAGCCGATGCCGAAGGCCCCGCGGATGCCGGGCGTTTCAATCCATGTGCCCGTCGACTCATGCTTGGCGCGGAAGTCCCAGCCGTACTGCCACAGCGGGGCGTGCAGCTCGGTCGCCACGGCGGCGATCACGGCGGCGGCCTCCGGCTCGTCGGCCGTGGAGACGACGGGCACGCCGCGCTTGACGATGCCGGCCTTCTGGAAGGCGATTTCCCCGAGCGTGTGCCCGAGAATCGCCATGTGGTCGTAGCTGATGTTGGTGATGACGGACAGCATCGGCTCGCACACGTTGGTCGAATCGAACGTCCCGCCGAGGCCGACTTCGACGACGGCCACGTCCACGCGCCGGCAGTCGAAGTGCAAAAATCCGAGGGCGGTGACGACTTCGAAGAACGTCGGGCTTTGGGCCGGGTCGCCGAGGGCGTCCATCGCCGTGACGGCCGCGGCCACTTCGCCCATGCGGGCCGCCATCTCGGCCGGCGAGATGGGGACGCCGTCCGTCTGAATGCGCTCGGCGATGTCGGTCAGGTGCGGCGACGTGAACAGCCCCGTGCGGTGTCCGGCCGCCCGCAAGATGCTCTCCAGCATGGCCGCCGTGGACCCCTTGCCCTTGGTCCCGGCTACGTGGACGCACCGGACTCGCCGGTGCGGGTCGCCGAGCCGGGCGAGAAGGGAGCGCATGCGGTCGAGTTTCAAGTCGCCCGGCCGCGGCTGCCGGCGCTCGTAGTCGATGCGCCCGTGCCAGAACGCGATGGCCTCGTCGTAGGTCATGCCGTCAGGGTATGAGGCCGGCGGTCACCCCGGCGGCAGAAACGGCTCGGTCGGCTGCTGCTCCGGCGGCAGCATCTCGATCTGGTCGGCCCGGACTTCGACGTAGCCGGCGTCGAGGTTGTCGCCCATGCGGAGGCCGTACACTTGCGCCCCTTTGGGGGCAAGCGGCCCGCGGTGCTCCACGACGGTGCCGGTCCGGCGGGAGCCGATCACGAGCCGGACTCTGGCCCCCAGCGGATAAATGATGTCTGTCATGTTGACCATCGTGATGCCCTCCGGCGCCTCACCACGGCGGCGCCTTAAGAATCGTCTGGAGTTTATCGTATATGATGCGGTCCAACTCCGCGGCCAGGCCGGCGCACGCCTGTTGCCATGCTCGGGCCGTGGGCAAGGTGAACGGGCCGCCCTGACTCGGCGGAGTGTCCTTGTAATGGGCGACGTAGTTACGCCACACGTTCAGGTGGCCCAGCAGCGTCACCCGCACGGCGTTCGCCGGGTCGGCCGCCAAGGCGGCGGTTAAGTCCAGATCGAACCGATTGAAATCATTCCGCAGGGCCTCAAACCGCGGATTGCCCCCGTCCAGGTCGCGGCCGGCCAAACTCTGAAATTGGATCACCGCTTGGACTTCCGGCCGCAGCGTCGGATCGGCGGAGAGAATTTGTACGCACTCCGTGTGCAAGTCCCGGCAGAAGCCTTGGAAGTGGGCGCTGACGAGCATCACGTAGCCCCGCAGGTTCTCGTCCGCGAGGCGGGCGTTCGGGGCCGTGCTTATTAAGCCGGCGGCGCATTGGGCGTGGATGTCGTCCAGCCCGGCGGTCCGGTCGGCGGTCCAATAGGCGAGGGCGGCGGAGGGCATTGGCGGGATTCCGGCTTGCGTCGTCAAGTCGGTGACAGTGTATCGCGTCGGCGGGTACAATGCCCCTCTCCCGTCGTTCCCCGGGCCACACGCATGACTTGGCTTCACTGGGCGTTGCTGTCGGCCGGGTTCGCCGGCGTCACGGCCGTGTTGGCCAAGGCCGGGACGCGGGACATCGAGCCGAACCTGGCGACGGCCATCCGCACCACCGTCGTCCTCGTCCTGTCGTGGGGGATCGTGTTCGCCAACGGCGTCCCGGCCCTCGCGGCGGTCACGGGCCGCGGGCTGTGGTTCTTGATTTTTTCCGGCGTCGCCACCGGGCTGTCATGGCTGTGCTACTTCCGGGCGCTGCACTTGGGGGAGGCGTCCGTCGTCGCCCCGGTGGACAAGCTGAGCGTGATCTTCGCCATCGCCCTCGCGGCCATCTTCCTCGGCGAAGAGGTGACATGGCGCCACTGGGTCGGCGGCGGCCTGATCGTCACCGGCGCCGTCGTCATCGCCCTGAAGCCGTAAGCCGGCTTCTCCATCTTTCCCTTGAGTCGGCCCCCCGCCTCCGCGATACTGAACCCCGTCGCCGTTGCTCCCCGAGGGTAAACCCCATGATTCGCTTTTGCCTCTCCGCCGTGCTCCTTTCGTGCGCCGTCGCCGCGGCTGCCGAGCCGCCAACCGCCAAGACCTTGTTCGACGGCAAGACGCTCGACGGCTGGAAGGCGGCCGACTTCTACAAGGCCGGGCCGGTCTCGGTGAAGGACGGCGCCGTCGTCCTCGGCAAGGGGTTCCGCATGACTGGGATCACCTACGACAATAAAGACTTCCCGAAGGCCGACTACGAGGTGACGCTGGAGGGCAAGCGCGTGGACGGGGACGACTTCTTCGCCACCACGACGTTCCCCGTCGGCGACCAATTCATCTCGCTGGTGATGGGCGGGTGGGGCGGGTCCACCGTCGGCCTGTCCAGCATCAACGGGGCCGACGCCTCGGAGAACAGCACGAACCAGTCCGTCGAGTTCAAGAAGAACCAGTGGTACAAGGTCCGCGTCCGCGTGACGGAGCAGCGCGTGCAGGCGTGGATCGACGCCGAGCAAGTGGTGGACCTGAACACGAAGAACCTGAAGCTCTCGATCCGGGCCGACTGCGAAGTGTCCAAGCCGTTCGGCGTCTCCGCGTTCAAGACGGAGGCCCACGTGCGGGCCATCACGGTGCGCCCGCTGACGGCCGACGAGGTCAAGGAGGCCAAGGCCCCGCCGAAGGCCAAAGAATAAACCCCGGCGGTATAATGGCGACTCACGAGGAGGAGACGAAATGAGTGCGAACAGCGTGGACGACATTGGGACAATGCCGACACTCCCGCTGCTGCGCGAGGGGGACCGGCTGACGGCCGACGAGTTCCACCGCCGGTACGCGGGGATGCCGTACGTCAAGAACGCCAACTTGGTCAACGGAGTCGTGTACATGTCCCCGGTTCACACGCAACACGGCGGCGCCCAGTTCGACATCATTGCATGGCTCGGCGTCTATTGTTTTGGCCTCCGCGGCGTACACGGGTTGGACAACACGTCATGGCGAATCGACGGGCATAACGAAGTCCAGCCGGACGCCCTGCTGTTCCTCGACGCCGCCCACGGCGGGGCCGTCACGAATACTGCCGGCCTGCTGCGCGACACGCCGGAGCTGGCCGTGGAGGTGGCGGTCACATCGTCGCGGCTGGACGCCGGGGAGAAGCGGGACTTGTACGAACGGACCGGCGTCCAAGAATACATACTTTGGCGGGTCCGCGACGACCGCATTGCTTGGTGGGAACTCGTGGACGGCGTGTACCACTTGTTGCCGGCCGACGACGCCGGTGTCATCCGCTCCCGCGTCTTCCCGGGCCTGTGGCTCGACGCCCCCGCGATGATCGCCGACCAAAGGGACCGAGTGAAAATCGTCCTCGACGCCGGCCTCGCCTCCCAAGAATACCAAGCCTTCGCGGCCAAACTGCGTCAGGCTTAGAGCGGTCGGAACGAATGAGGCCGGGCGTGAGCATCGTCGCATTTCGCTCCGCGAAAAGTCGGACCTTCCCTCGCGGCCGGCCGGCCTCTCGGGCGGGAAGCCTGCCTTTTCGCGGAGCGAAACGCGACGAGGCCTCGCGGCGCCCACCCTTCCGCATTCGCGTCATTTCTTGCGAACGCGCTTAATCGGCGCCGCCCCCCGCGCCGCGTGCATGTCGATCTTGGCGAGGGCGGTCGCGGAATTGTTCGCCGGGGCGAACACCAATCGCCGTGACGGATTTCGCGCCGCCCACGATTCATCACGGAGAGGAGATATCGGATGGCCCGCGCAACCGGCGCGTACTGGGGTCCGAATATTCAGGCTGTGCGGAATGTGCGGAAAAAAACGGTAAAAATGGTCGTGCGGAAAGTTGCGTGCGAGCCGAATGTGACTTACATATCTGTTGTCGCGGCGGCAACGGTCGTGCTGAAAAAGAGGGTCAGCACACTAGCCGTACAAGCCGCCTACCAAACACCAAACCGGAGTAGACCATGCGTCAGTTGACCAAGAAGTTCGTTTCGTTCATGAAGCAGGAAGACGGCCCGACGGCGGTCGAGTACGCCGTGATGCTCGCGCTGATCGTGGTG
>JAYUGD010000550.1:0-4863 GCA_043767785.1 Zavarzinella sp.
TGCCTTTATCCGTGTTTCATCCGTGTTCGATCCGTGGCTAAAAAATGCCTTTCGTCTTTCGTAAGAGACCCAAATGCACGACCACTGGATCGCGGACCGCATGTCCCGGATTGAGGCGTCCGGGATTCGCAGGATTTTCGAGTTGGCCCGGGATCTGAAAGACCCCGTTAACCTTAGCATCGGCCAACCACACTTTCCGGTCCCGGAGCCGATCCGACAGGCGGCCAAGGAGGCCATCGACCGGGGGGACAACGGGTACACCGTTACGCAGGGCATCCCGGAACTGCGGAACGCCATCCAAGCGGAAGTCACATCGCGGCTGCCCGGCCAAGAGCGGCCTGTGCTCATCACGGCCGGGACGAGCGGCGGGTTGATGTTGGCCATGTGCGCGGCGGTCAACCCCGGCGTCGAGGTGATTCTGTTCGACCCGTACTTCGTGGCCTACCCGCACTTGGTCACGTTGGCCGGCGGAACGTCGGTCTACGTGGACACCTACCCGAACTTCGACATCGACGTGAACTGCGTGCGGGACGCCATCACCCCGAAGACCAAGGTGGTGCTGTTCTCCAACCCGTCGAACCCGACGGGGCGGGTGCTGTCCGCGACGATCCTGAAAGACCTCGCGGAACTGTGCCGGGAGAAGAACGTCCTGCTGATCGCGGACGAGATTTACCGCAGTTTCTGGTACGACGGGGACTTCCGCAGCGCCGCCGAGTTTAACGAAGACGTGCTGGTGATCGACGGCTTCGGCAAGTCCTACGGCATCACCGGCTGGCGCCTCGGCTTCGCCCACGGGCCGAAGCGGTTCATCGAGGAGATGGCCAAGCTCCAGCAGTTCACGTTCGTGTGCGCCCCGAGCGTCGTGCAGCACGCCGGCGTGGCCGCCCTGCACACGGACATCTCGGCCATCGTGGCCGACTACAAGGCCAAGCGCGACCGCATGTGTAACGAACTGGCCGACTATTACGAAATCGCAAGGCCGGGCGGGGCGTTTTACGTCTTTCCGAAGGCCCCGCGGGGCACGGGGACGGAATTTGTTCAGGAGGCCATTAAAAACAACATGCTCATCATCCCCGGCGGGGCGTTCAGCGGCCGGGACACGCATTTCCGCATCAGTTACGCGGCCTCGGACGCCACGCTCGAACGCGGTATCGACTTGTTGAAGAAGATGGCGAAGAAGTAATCACCGCCGTGAGGCGGTCTTGTTGGAGTTCCGCCTTCAGGCGGTCTGTGAACGCCATGCCACGGTAGGCAAGAGGACCGAGTCTTCGACGGTCCGACCCCTTGGGCGTACAGCCATCACCCGTGTTCGGCGAACCCTCGAAGACTCGGTTCGCCGGCCTCATTTGGGTGACAGGTCAAAGACCGCCTGAAGGCGGAACTCCAACAAGACCGCCTCGCGGCGGTGAAAATCGGCTTCATGGGTCGTTGTTATCCTCGCCCTGTTGGTTGCCCGGCGGTAACTTGTGTAAAATGGGTTGACGTGAATTGGCATCATGTCACAATGGGGCCACGTTGACGCCCCGCCATCATCCCCGCTCAGTTGGTTAGGAACACCCGGTTGACCAGTCACATCCCGGCCGCCTCCCGCGCCGCGGATCAGAGAAAGGATCTCCAGATGAATCGGCTTCGCCGCCTCGGCCTGATGGCCTTGGCTTCCATGATCGCCCTCGCGCCGGCCGCCGTGGCCCAAGACGCCCCGGCCAAAACCAAGACCGTGGCCGTGGTCGTCGGCGTCGGGTCGTTCGCGGACAAGGACATCAAGCCGCGCGCGACGGCCGACGCGGACGCGATGAACGTCGCCAAGTTGTTGACAGACAAGAGCGTCGGCGGCGTGGACTCGGCCAACCTGACGCTCCTCCTCTCCGGCGTGGACGACAAGACCGGGGCCGCGGTCGGCACCAAGGACGCCATCCTGAAGGCCATCGGCGATGCCGCCGCGAAGGCCGGCAAGGACGACACCTTGCTGGTCTACCTCGTGATGCAAGGCGCCACGGCCGGGGAGAAGCCGTGCCTGTTCGCCACGGACTCCACCTTCAAGGACCGCGTCAAGAACGCCATCTTCGCCTCGGAGATCGAGGAAAAGGTGAAGGCCGTCAAGTCCGAACAGTTCTGCGTGTTCCTCGACTTCAACCTCAAGGCCTACGAGTCCAAGGAAAGCGTGCTGGCCCCGAACATCAACGAGTTCGTGCGGGCCTTCATGGGCATTAAGGAGAAGGACTCCGAACAAGAGCCGCCGCTCGGCCGCGTCGTGTTCATGTCCGGCAACGGCATCTTGCCGCCGCTGGCCATCGACAACCAAGGGTCGTTCACCAAGGCCGTCGTCGATGCCCTGCGCGGCAAGGCCGACGTGGAAGGGTACGAGGCCGACGGCCTCGTAACCGTGGACGAAGTGCAGAAGTACGTGGACAAGACCATCCCCGACCTGATCCGGGACGTGGCCAAGACGAACGAGGAAAAGCTGCAACGGCTCATCTACTTCGGCCGCAGCGCCCACTTCCCGCTCAGCCACAACCCGGAAGCCTTCACCAAGGCCGAGACGCGGTTGAAGAAGTTCAACGAGCAGAAGGCCGCCGAAAAGCTGCCCAAGGAAGTCGCCGAAGAAGGGGACAAGCTCCTCGGCCGCATGCCGCGCCTCAAGGCGTTGCAGGACCTCCGCAAGACGTACCAGAAGTTCGCCGACGGTGACCTGAACAAGGACCAGCTCAAGCTGGCCCGCGACCAGATTCTGGCCAAGACGAAGCTCTCCGAGGAGGACGCCAAAACCTTCGCCGAGAAGACCTACGAGGGCTTGGACTTCGTCAAGAAGAACTACATCAAGAAGCTCAACCTCGGCGAAATGGTCGCCAACGGCGTCCGCGGCCTGTACCGGGCGACCGAGACCAAGATCCCGGACGACATTAAGGCCAAACTCGACAAGGCCAAAGACTTAACCGACGCGGAAGTGAAGGACTTGCTGACCGCCGCCCGGCTTCCCCTCGGCATCCGGGAAGACTTGGAGAAGAACAAGGACATCGACATCGCCATGAACACCGCCATGCGGAAGTTCGTGGACGACTACACGACCTACATCGACAAGGAAAACGTCGGCGAGTTGGACAAGGGCATCGACGGCCGCTTCACCGGCATCGGCGTGCAGATTCGCCGCGACATCTCGCGGGACGGCTTGGTCGTCGTCACCCCGATCCGCAACAGCCCGGCGTACAAGGCCGGCGTGCTGGCCGCGGACCTCATCACGGAAATCATCCGCGAAACGGACGGCGAGGGGAAGAAACTCGACCCGGTCCAGACCACCAGCACCAAAGGCATGGAGACGGCCGACGCCGTGAAGTTGATTCTCGGCCTGCCCGGCACGAAGGTCAAGTTAAAGATCGAACGCGAAGGCAGCAAAGAGCCGGTGATCGCCGAGATCACCCGCGGCTTGGTCGAAGTGGAGAGCGTCTACGGGTTCAAGCGCAACAGCGACGACTCGTGGGACTACTACATCGACCCGAAGAGCAAGATCGCCTACCTGTACCTGACGCAGTTCGCCCGCAACTCGGCCGTAGACATGCTCAAGGCCGTCAAGAAGTTGCAGAAGGACGGCGTGAAGGGGGTGGTCCTCGACCTGCGGTTCAACCCGGGCGGGTTTCTCGACGTGGCCGTGGACATTTGCGACATGTTCGTGGACGACGGCGTGATCGTCTCCGTCCGCCCGAACAACAAGAAGGACAACGAGCGGATCATCAAGGGCCGGCACGAGGGGAGCTACCTCGACTTCCCGATGGTGTGCCTCGTCAACGAGGGCAGCGCGTCGGGGAGCGAAATCCTCTCGGCCTGCCTGCAAGACCACAACCGGGCCGTAGTGATGGGCGAGCGCAGCTACGGCAAGGGGAGCGTGCAGAACGTCGAGAAGTTCGGGCCGACCGGCGGCAAGATCAAGCTGACGACCGCCACCTTCTGGCCGCCGAGCGCCCGCAACCTGAACAAGGCCAGCACCGGCGGCAAGGAAGAAGAAGACTGGGGCGTCCGGCCGGACAAGGGCTACGAATTGAAGCTGGACCGGGCCGAGAAGGACCAGTTGTTCGAGCACATCTACAACTCGGGCAACATCCCCCGGCGGGATCTGCCGCCGAAGGAGACGCCGAAGGCGGAGAAGGAGTTCAAGGACAAGCAACTGGAGATGGCCGTCGATTACCTGCGCGGCCAAATCAAGGTGACGCGGAGCGACGCCAAGACCAAGGCCGACTGACCAACCGGCCCAGCCGGGGCGACCGGCACGGCCGGCGCCCCCCGCGCGGACGGCACATTGCAGACAACCTGAAGAGGCTCGCCAGCTTACGCCGGCGGGCCTCTTTTATTTGGGTTGCCGAGTTGCCCCGGTGTGAACTTCGGGCAAAATTTACTCAAGTTCCCCGGCGGTATCTCCGAGCATATCGCCCCCAACCGGCACGCCCGCTCCCCCGACAGGGATGACACCCATGACCCGTTCCCGTTTGACCGCGTCGGCCTTCCTGTTTTTGGCCGTCTTGCCCGGCTGCGGCCTCTTCGACCGCGGCGACCGAGAACCCCGCTGCCCCCGCCTGCACGCCCTGTTCTGCGGCCGCGACAACGACAACACGGCCGCCGCTTACCCGGTGACCGCGGGCGGGGCGGAATGTTCCACCTGCGCCCAAGGGATTCCGATGAACGGGCCGATCATGACGACCCCCGGCCAAGGTGGAATGGTCATGCCGAGCAACCCTTCGACCCCGATGCCCATGCCCGGCAAGATTCCGCCGGCGGGCATCAAGGAGAGCGAAGGCAAGCAGTTCGAACTGGAAGGGGCCAGCAAGATCGGCCCCGGCCCGGCGCTGGGCGTCCCGGCCGGCGGGTCGAAAATGC
>JAYUGD010000551.1:0-4858 GCA_043767785.1 Zavarzinella sp.
CCGGCCGCCTTGGTGTCGGTGTCTTCGTCGTCGAGTTGAACCTTTTGCGCCGCTTGGCCGAAGTCGCGGGGGTCGTTCCGGCAGGCGTTCACCAGCAACAGTTTCCGGCCGGCCTTGCACCGCTCCAGCCGGGGAATGAGGCCGCCTTCGCCTTCCATCGGGATCATGCTGGTCTTGTCGTCGAACTCGGCATCGATCGGCTGAAAGTAACTGACCTTGTCACCCTTGAAGTGCAGCCCGTGACCGCTGATGGCGACGATGAGCATGTCTTCTGGCTTGAGCCGCTCGATCAGCAGATCGAGTTCCTTCACCACGGCCCGCTTCAACGGCCGCTGGCGGGTTTCGCTTTGTTCGTCGTGCAGAAACTTGACGTTCTTCGCCTCAAAACCGGACGATTCCAAGGTCTTTTGGAATTCCGCCATCTCCTTGATCGTGTACGGCAGGGTCGGGAACTCGGACTGGATGTACTGCTTGCAGGCGACCAAGAACGCATAGTTGGCGCCTTTCTTGTCTTGGGCATGGGCGGGCACAACCGCGGCAAGCGCCGCAACCGCAACCGCAACGAGGAATGGGAGACGTTGACACTTCATGGCCGAGCTTCTTTCGTGAGAAAACCCAAGCTTCAGTCGCGAGAGCGCTAAGGGCCAATTAAAATGGGCTTGGTGATTGGTGAGTATACCGCGCGAGGACAATCGCCCGCAAGTTGTCGTTCATCAATTGCTTAAAAGTCCGGCCGGGTGCCATGCACGGCTTTGCGTGAGCATGCCGAGACTCGGACACGGGAGAAATCTGAACCGCGGTTCCGGTCAAGCATGCTCACGCAAAGCCGCTCATCGTCATACACATCTCGCCTCCCCCAAGCCGAGAAGCGGTTTTCGCCCCGACGGGGCAGAGGAGAATAGCCAGGGGCGGCTTCCGCCCCTGGCACACACGCCAACGCGAAATGATTTTTGCCCCAACGGGGCACCGGTCGATCCCCCGGCGCCCCGTTGGGGCAAAGACACGACACGGCCCCGCTCCCGGGGCGTGCCGCCCCGGGCTATTTTCCTCCGCCCCGTTGGGGCGAAAACCAGTTGCCCGGCGTGTGTTGGTCGACAAGCGCAAAGCCGTGAGCATCGACCCGCCTGACGGTCCTCGCGGGCGAAGTGGTCAAGCCGATTCTGGCGTGACATCGCCGCCCTTCGTTCGGCCGGTAGCATATGCCCAACATCGTTCCCGTGGAGTGACAGTCGTGATGCGTGCGACGCTTGCTTGGCTCACCGTGTTCGCGGGGGTGACGGTTGCCCAGCCGAAGGTTCCGGCGATTGACCTCTTCCCGTTGGAGGTCGGCAACGTCTGGACCTACAAGGTCAGCGGGCAGGATGACCGCTTCACGATCCGCGTGGCGGCCTTCGAGAAGGCCGGCGATTACGAGTGCTTCCGCCTGGAGGCCACGCTGCGGGACAAGCCGGTGGGCACGGAACACCTGCTCGTCGCCAAGAACGGCGTCTTCCGCGCCCGCACGGACAAGGACGACGTGACCCCGCCCGTCTGCATCCTGCTGCTGCCGATCCAAAAGGGGTCCGCGTGGAAGGGAGACTACAAGCTCGGCGGCAAGGCGGCTTCTGCCGTCTTCTCGACCAACACCGAGACCGTGACGGTCCCGGCCGGCAAGTTCGAGGCCGTCAGCGTCCAGGCCGACCTGACCGAAATGGGCGGCCGCATCCGCACGACGGTCTGGTACGCCGCCAACGTCGGCGTCGTGAAGCAGACCCTCGAAGAAGGCAAGCGGACGCTGACGCTGGAGTTGGAAAAGTTCGAGAAGGCGGCGAAGAAGAAGTAAGCCGCGAAGACAACCTCACCCCCCGGCCCCCTCTCCGAAGCGGAGAGGGGGAGCACGTGGGTTTCGGCCGCCGCGATTGCTTCCTGCCATGATCCGCGACAGTCCCCCTCTCCGCTTCGGAGAGGGGGTTAGGGGGTGAGGTGAACGGCCGGCCGCGAAGTGAGACCCGCCCCCCCCGGAGAATTTCCATGCGATGTCGCTTGTTGCTTTTCGTCGTCTTGCTCTTGTTCCCCGCCGTCGCTGTGGCCGAGCCGCCGAAGCGGGCGGAGTTTACGCGGCTGATCGCCCACTGGGCCGAGTACGGGGACGACGATTACCTGAGCTTCGTGGCCGAGGCCAAGCCGGACGTGTGCCAACTCGGGTTCTACGGCGGGCACTTCTACAGTCTGGCCCACACGGCTCAATTCTCCGGCTACCCGGCCCACTTCCCCGTGCGCGGGCTGGCCGAGTGCGGGAAGTGGTTCGAGGACCGCAACGCGGCGGTGCATAAGCTGGGGTCGAAGGTCGTCGGGCACTTCAACGTGTCGTTCCTCGTCGGCGAGCCGGCGGGCAAGGACGGGCCGGAGGGGTTCTTCAAGTTCTACCGCGACCTGTGGGACGAGAAGGAATTGGGGCCGAAGCCGGCGAAGGACGCCTTGACCCTCTTGGCCCGCAACGCGGACGGCACGCCAATGGCCTCGACGCAGTACAGCATCGGCCAGATGCGCGAGTACACCGCCTGCCTGAACAACCCGGACTGGCGGGCCGTGCTGAAGGCGTGGGCCAAGCGCGGCATCGACCGCGGCGTGGACGGCTACATCGCCAACTACTTTTACCGCCACAACTGCCTGTGCGACCACTGCCAGAAGGGGTTCAAAGCCTACATGGGCGACCGCTTCACGCCTGAGCAATTGAAAGAGCGGTTCGCCGTCGCGGACTTGAAAGCCCACAAGTTCCCCGAGATCATCGGCTGGCACGACCCGAAGGCGTCCACGCCCTTACGGCGGGAGATGCTCGCGTGGTCGCAAATCTCGATGAAAGCCGCGTTCGACGACGTGTTCGTGAAATACGCCAAGTCGCTGAAGCCGGGGCTGATGGTCGCCCAGTGGAACCACCTCGGCAACTTCAGCCAGATCAACGGCGACGAGCGCTGCCTGCTGCCCGTTGACCAGTGGGGCCGGGACGAAGACTACCTGTGGTACAGCACCGGGGACACCGCCTGCTTTACGGACTTGGCCGCCGGCATCTTGGGCGAGGGGACGCTGCAAGCCCGCTACATCCGCGGCATCTTCGACGACAAGCCGTACACGCTGGGGAAGTACGAGTCCACGCGCACCCGCGTCGCCATCGCGGAACTGGCCGCCAACGGCGGGGCGCCGATGGGCTTCTATTCCCGGCACAAAGATCCGGAGGCCCGCAAGGAGATTGTCCGCTACTACCAGTTCATGGCCAAGCACGACGCCCTCTTCCGCGGCAACAAGGCCCACGCCGAGGTGGCGCTGATGTACCCGCGCACGAACGTCCGCAACGGGGACGTGGCCGCCGTGGAGGCGTTCAAAACCGTCGGCAAAGACCTGCTCGACAAGCACGTCTTGTTCGACGTGCTGCCGAACGACCGCAAGGCGCCCACGACCTACAAGACCATCATCCTCGACGCGGCCAGGACCACCCCCTTGCCGGACGGCCTCAGCACGTTCAAGGCCCCGCCCACCGTGCGCGTGTCAGCCAGCCGCCCGGCGGTGGGGGACGACCTGACGTTGCACTTCGTGAACTACAACCGCGAAGAGCCGGCCACGAAGCGCAGCCCCGGCGGCGGCATCAAGGACGAAAAGCCCATCGCCGTCGACGGCGTCTCTGCCGACGTGGTGTTGCCGGCCGGGTTGAAAATCTTGGGCGTCGTGGTGATGACGCCGGAAGCGCCGGAGCCGGTGTCGGTGCCATTCAAAGCGGAACACGGCCGCGTGACGTTCGCCGTGCCGAAGTTTCTGGTGTACGCGGTGGCGTCGGTAAAGTTCGGGGAGCCATAAGCTCCAGATCAACCGCCGCAAGGCGGTCTTGTTGGAGTCCCGCTTTTAAGCGGTCTGTGGCCTCCCCGCCGCAGTAGGCCGGAGGACCGAGTCTTCGAAGGTCCGACCCCTTGGGCGAACAGTCGTCACCCCCGAAGGCGAACCCTCGAAGACTCGGTTCGCCGGCCTCCCGCGGGCGATTGTTCCAAGACCGCCTGAAGGCGGAACTCCAACAAGACCGCCTCGCGGCGGTTGATTTCCATGGCCCTTCTCCAAATCGAACCCGTCCCCTTCAAGTGCTCGGCCGGGGCCGTCCTCGCGTTCGTGTGCAACGGCGGCAAGATTGACTCGAAGCACATCGGCAAGATCACCCTCATGGGCCGGGCCGCCACCGTGGAAGTGCCGGACGGCAAGGCCGCCGCGTTGGTGGCGGCCCTCGACGGGTCGCCGTTCTCGGACAAGCCGGTGCGGGTGCGCCTCGCCGGGCCGGCCGACTTTGGCGGGGCCGACCACTTCGCCCATCTGTCGAAATTGCTCGACCTCGAAGCGGTGGCCGAGCAGGAAGCGGCCCGCATGGCGGCCCAGTCGGAGACCGCCACCCGCGACGGGGCGGCCCTTGCCGGGCTGAAACTGCGCGACTCCGAGTTCGGCCTCGGCGGCCGGCTCCTGCTCACCTTCTCGCGGCCGCTGCGCACGGACCGCCTGCCGCCGAACCGCCTGCAACCCGGTTCGCCGGTCGTCATCAGTCAAACGGGCACGAACCGCCGCATGCCCTCCTACCGGGGGGTGGTGTTCGACCGCGAGTTCACGACCATCGGCGTCGCCATCGAGCCGACGGACGAAGAACTCGACGACGAAGCGATTTGGCGCCTCAACCTCTCGGCCGACGAAGTGTCCCGCTTGCGGCAACAAGAAGCCCTGCGCCGGGCCGCCGCCGCGAAGGGGGACCGCCTCGCCGAATTGCGGGCCGTCCTGCTCGGCGAGCGCGCCCCGGAGTTTAAGGAAGTCGCCGACTTAGAAGTCTCCACGCATCTGAACCCCCCACAGCAAG
>JAYUGD010000552.1:0-1638 GCA_043767785.1 Zavarzinella sp.
TGTGGAAGGGGTGGGGGAAACGCTTGACCATGCTCGAGGGCTACCGAATCCTGAACCAATAAATGTGGGGGATGTTGAGCCTGACCGCGTCGGCTCGCCAAATCGTTCACTCGGGATTCTCCGGTTCGTATGCTGTTGAGCATACCCAACCCGCGTCTTTCCCGAGGCCGATTCATGGCGAGCACCCCCGAGACCCGCGTCCAAGAACTCCACCTCACGTTCCCGCCGGCCCCCAAGCCCGTCGCCAAATACAAGACGGCCCTGCGGGTCGGCAACTTCCTCTACGTCTCCGGCCACGGCCCGCTCAAGGAAGATAAGACGCAGATCACCGGCAAAGTCGGCAAAGACTTGAACTTGGAAGAGGGCAAGGCCGCCGCCCGCCAAGTCGGCCTCGCCGTGCTGGCCACCGTCAAGGCGACGCTCGGCTCGCTGGATAATGTGGTTCGGCTTGTTAAGACGCTCGGCCTCGTGAACTGCACGGACGACTTCGGCGACCAGCCCAAAGTCATCAACGGCTTCTCCGAACTGATGGCCGACGTCTTCGGCGAAGACCACGGCGTCGGCACCCGCAGCGCCGTCGGCACGAACGCCCTGCCGGGCAACATCTCGGTCGAAGTCGAATGCCTGTTTGAAGTCAAGTGACACAAGAAGACAAGAGTTTCTCGCAAAGTTCGCAAAGAGGCAAAGCTCGCAAAGAAAGCACGAGTGAAATTTTCCTTGGGCCGCGTAGACGCCGGCCGCTATGCCCAACGACTCTTTGCGAGCTTTGCCTCTTTGCGAACTTTGCGAGAAACGGCTTTTGATTTTTCTGATTTGATCCTCCATCACCTTTTTCGGGGAACTTCTCCATGAGCAAGGCGCGTCTTTCCATCGGGTCGTGGGCGTACATCTTCAACCAGGAAGTCCCGACCAACGACTTCCACCAAGTGTTGCACAAGCTGCAAGACCTCGGGTACGACGGCGTGGAACTCGGCAGCTTCGGCCTGCACCCGACGCCTGTGTCGCACCCGACCAAGGCCAGCCGGGTTAAGCTGAAGAAGGAAATCGCCGACCACGGCCTCGCCCTCTCCGGCATCGCCATCGACCTGTGGAGCTTCAAGAAGCCGGGGCCGTCGGTCCTCGACGAAAACCCCGTGCCGTACATGGCCGCCTTCCTTGGGTACGCGGCCTTCGCCGCCGATCTCGATGTGAAGACGATCCGTGTGGACGCGGTCGAATCGCCCGACTTCTTCAAGACCTCGGGCATGGACCCGAAGCTGGGGCTGGACCGCATCGTTGCCGTGTGGGACAAGTGCAGCAAGATCGCCGCCGACTACGGCATGAAGGTGTGCTGGGAGTTCGAGCCGGGCTTCCTGTTCAACAAGCCCTCCGAAGTGCTGGCCGTCGTGGACGGCGTGCGGGCGAAGGGGAACGACAATTTCGGCGTGCTCTACGACACCTGCCACGCCCACATGTGCGCCGCCATCGGGGCGAACCACCAGGGCGAAAAGGAACTGCTCAAGGGCGGGGCCTTGGAACTGCTCGAAAAGCTGAAGGGGAAGATCACCCACATTCACCTGATCGACTCGGACGGCTCCCTGAACGAGCACAACACCTCGACGCACAACCCGTTCGGCACCGGCCACCTGAACTTCGACC
>JAYUGD010000553.1:0-4857 GCA_043767785.1 Zavarzinella sp.
ACGGGATAAGCCTGCATCGGCGAGCACTCCAACGGGGATCGCTCGATGATACGCCGCCGCCCGAGGGAGCGCAAGACGGAAACTGAAAATGCTCTAACAAGACGCAGGCGCCCCGGGTTCTGTCTATAGGATTTGATCAATGAACCAAAACTTCTCCCGCCGCCAACTCCTCGCCCGCTGCGGCGGCGGCCTCGGCGGCCTCGCCCTCGCCGGCCTCCTCGCCGAGCAAGGCTTGCTCGCCGCGG
Source organism: Zavarzinella sp. (assembly GCA_043767785.1). GTDB lineage: Bacteria > Planctomycetota > Planctomycetia > Gemmatales > Gemmataceae > Zavarzinella. The sequence continues at coordinate 246 of JAYUGD010000553.1, forward strand.
ATTCCAAGGCCATCAGCCCGCTGGCGCCGAAGAAGTCGCACTTCGCGGCGAAGGCGAAGGCCGTCATCTGGGTCTTCGTCAACGGCGGGCACAGCCACGTGGACACGTGGGACTACAAGCCGGAACTCATCAAGCTCGACGGCAAGCCGTTGCCGACGCTCGACAAGAACTCCGGGTTCTTCATCAACGACGTCGGGCCGCTGATGAAGTCGCCGTTCGCGTGGAAGCAGTACGGGCAGTCGGGCAAGTGGGTCACGTCGCTGTTCCCGAACCTGTCCGGGCACGTGGACAAGATGGCCTTCATCCACTCCCTGTGGAGCGAGTCGAACAACCACAGCCCGGCCCTGTTCATGATGAACACCGGCCTGCCGCGCATGGGCAACCCGAGCGTCGGGTCGTGGGTCACGTACGGCCTCGGCAGCGAGAACGAGAACCTGCCCGGCTTCGTCGTCATGTCCGACCCGAAGGGGCGCGGCTTGCCGAAGGGACACACGCTGAACTGGACCAGCGGCTTCCTGCCGGGGGCGTACCAGGGCACATGGCTGAAGCCGTCCGGCGACCCGATCGACAACCTGAAGCGGCCGGCCGACGAGACCGACCCGGCCCAGCAAGCGTCCATCGACCTGATGACGAGGCTGAACAAGCGCCGCGTCGCCGACACCCCGGCCGACCGTGAACTGGAAGCCCGCATCAAGAGCTTCGAGTTGGCCTACCGCATGCAGTCGGCCGCCCCGGAGGCGATGGACATCGCCCGCGAGACCAAGGAGACGCAAGAACTGTACGGCGTCGGCCGCCCCGAGTGCGACCACTTCGCCAAGCAGTGCCTGACGGCCCGCCGCATGGTCGAGCGCGGCGTGCGCTTCGTGCAAATCTACTCCGGCGGCATGGACAACCAACTGAGCTGGGACGGCCACATCGACATCAAGGGCAACCACGAGGGCTTCGCCGCCGAGACCGACCGCCCCGTCGCCGCCCTGCTGGAAGACCTGCAACGCAAGGGCCTGCTCGACTCTACGCTGGTGATCTGGGCCGGCGAGTTCGGCCGCCTGCCCGTCTCGCAAAAAGGCGCCAAGCCCGGCCGCGACCACAACCCGCACGCCAACACCGCTTGGATGGCCGGCGGCGGCATCAAGGGCGGCACCACCTACGGCGAGACGGACGAAGTCGGCTACCGGGCCGCCGTCAACAAGGCCGACACGCACGACTTCCACGCCACGATCCTGCACCTCCTCGGCATGGATCACGAGAAGTTGACCTACATGCACAACGGCCGCCGGTATCGCCTGACCGACGTGGCGGGGAAGGTGATTAAGCAGATTGTGGCGTAGACTGGAATTGACGGGTCATGGGCGGAAGCGATTGGAGGATTGGATGACACTCTCGGAACTCAAGCGCTCGGCCGATGGGCTGAGCGAAACCGACCGGGCCGAGTTGGCTGACTATCTTCTAGAGACGCTGGACTCGGAAGCCGACGTGGCCGCCGCCTGGCGCGAAGAACTCGGCCGCCGCCTGGCCGACATCCGATCGGGCAAGGAGAAGGGCGTCCCCGCCGAAGACGTGTTACGGCGCCTGCGCGAGAAATACCCGTGAAGCCGATGAGCTTCCACTCGGCCGTCGAACCGGAATTGGACGCCGACGCCGCGTACTTGGACACGCAACAAGCCGGCCTCGGGCGGGAATTCCGGCTCGCGTTTGAAGAGGCGTTGGCCCGAATCGCCACCAACCCGTTCCTGTACGCGATTGAGGTTGACGAAGCCCGGGGCTGCCCCCTGCACAAATTTGCGTACACGGTCTATTACGCCAATTTTGACGACTGCATTTGGATCGCTGCCGTCGCCCACCAACGACGCCGGCCGGGGTACTGGCGGTCACGGCGGTTCGGGGAATGACGCGGCGCAAGAACCGCATTCGCCCGGCGACTACTTCGACGATGGGCGAATCAGCGATTCGTAAGCGACGGCCGCCACGGCCAATTCATTGCGGAGGCGAGCGATTGTTTCCGGCGGATTGAGGGAGGCCAGTTCTTCAATGTCTTCCTCGGCATCCGCGAAGCCGACTTCCACGCAACTCGTGCCGATCAGGACATCTCCGCGCTCCGCGCCTCGGCCGAACGTCCCTTCGCTGTCCAGTTCGCGGAGCGCTTCGACGCACAGCCGGCGCAAGGGTTGGGACTTATCGTACTCTTCGATCAGGCCGGCCTTGACCGCTTGGCCGATTATTTGGGCGACCGCTTTGGCCTCGGTTTCGTCGGTTGTATGCCACCCGATCATGTTGTCGCCGGGCGCGTCCCATCGGTTGGTCGCCCGCAGTGTGGTTAAAGAGTCACCGGACTTAGCCCGATACCCCTTGGCGACGTATGTCTCCGCATATCGGGTAAGTGATTCTTCGGACGCGGCAATCGGGGCCGCATGCGTCTCGCTGACATCCACGTCAAACAGGACCGCATAGAGCCGTTCGCCCGTTCGGCCGCGGAGTTGTTCTTCCAACAGCACTCGCACGGCCCGCTTCAATTCTTCGCGGAGACGGCGAAACAGGTCTGGCTCTTTCATGTTTCCTCGCCGGGCGCCGTGCCCACGGCTTTGCGTGGGGACGTGAGCAACACCCACGCTTCCCCCGCGTGCCGTCAGCCCTCTCGCCGATCCGCGGCCACCGGCGCCGCCTCGTAATCACGTTGAAACTGCCAAACCGCTTCCAAAAATCCCTCGTCCGTGGCGTCCCACAGGCCCCGGCCGTGCAGGTCGGCGCACAACTCGCCGAGGGCGGCCATGAGTTGGCCGGCCCGCATTTCGGGGACGGCGTCGGCCAGCGCTTGCAGGGCCGCAAACAATTCGGCCTTGGCGTGACGAGCAACCATCTCTGACCCTCACTGGCACGGTCACTCACATCGTATCACACCATCCCGCGAAAAGCCCCGTGAAGCCGCGACGCGGAGTCTTCGGAGCGGAGCGCGGGGTCGGAGCCGTAGAAATGCCCTGGCGCGCGGCGAGAATACGACGCGGCCGGCCCAACGCTCCGCCGCGAAGACTCCGCGTCGCGGCTTCACGGCCGTCGCATGGGCCTCGCTCTTGGTTCGTTGAATCGCCGACTCCGTAAAATGCATCTCATTGGCAAATACCACTGAGACGCACACGCGATGAGCAACACGACCGTGCCGGTGACTGTCCTCACCGGCTTCCTCGGGGCCGGCAAGACGACCCTCCTCAATCACATCCTTACCGCCAACCACGGCAAGCGGATCGCCGTCATCGAGAACGAGTTCGGCGAGGTCGGCGTGGACCAGGAGTTGGTCATCCGGGCCGAGGAGGAAATCTTCGAGATGAACAATGGGTGCCTGTGCTGCACCGTGCGCGGCGACCTCATCCGCATCCTCGGCAACCTCATGAAGCGGCGGGACAAGTTCGACTACGTCCTCATCGAGACGACCGGGATGGCCGACCCCGGCCCCGTCGCCCAGACGTTCTTCTTCGACGAGGAGATCAAGGCCAAGACCCGGCTCGACGGCATCGTCACGCTTGTCGATGTCAAGCACGTCCACCAGCACTGGGACTCGAAAGAAGTCCGCGAGCAAATCGCCTTCGCGGACGTGCTGCTGCTGAACAAGACCGACTTGGTGACGCCCGAAGAACTGGACGCCCTGGAGGCCCGCATCCGCGGCATGAACGCCCAGACGAAAATTTACCGCACGCAGAACTCGAAGATCGACCTCGACAAGGTGCTGAACGTCGCCGGCTTCTCGCTGGATAAAGCCGTCGAGACCGACCCGAACTTCCTCGAACCGGAATACCCCTTCGAGTGGGGCGGCGTGTACGACTTGCAACCGGGAATCTACGAGTTCACGGCCACCGGCGGGGAAGAGAACTCCCTGAAAGCCTGCCTGCTCCCGGCGTCGGCGGCCACCGCGGAAGCCCTGAAGGAAGCCGGCCGCACGGCCCTGAAGACCTTCGACGGCCTGGGGGCCATCCGCGTCGCCGGCAAGCCGTTGGAGCCGACGGGGAAGCCGCACAACCTGAAACTCAAGGACGAGCCGACGACGTTCCCGGTGACGATCACCGCGGCCGGGGCTTACGCCCTGATCCTCGAACACCACGCCCACGAATTCCAAGCCGCCCTGACCGGCCCGGCCGGGCCGTTGACGCCGGCCGCGACAACAGGCTTCAAGCCGCCCCACACCCACGCGGAAGACGTGACCTCCGTGGGCATTGACCTGCCCGGCGACTTGAGCGCCAACAAGGTAAACAAGTGGCTGGCCGACTTGCTACAAGAAAAGGGGCAGGACATCTTCCGCATGAAAGGCGTCCTGAGCATGAAGGGCGACCCCAACCGCTTCGTCTTCCAAGGCGTCCACATGACCTTCGACGGCCGCCCCGACCGCGAATGGGGCGACGCCCCCCGCGGCAACAAGCTGGTGTTCATCGGCCGCAACCTAGACCGCAAGGCGCTGACGGAGGGGTTCGCGAAGTGCTTGGCGAAGTGACCTTTGGTTTTCAGCTCCAACGGAGCGTCCGGATGTAGCCAGGCCCGGAAGGGCCTGGAACACACGGGCAATCATGTATTCAAGCCCTGAAGGGGCGGCCGGACCTGGGACGCTGTTCCGGCCGCCCCTTCAGGGCTT
>JAYUGD010000554.1:0-1638 GCA_043767785.1 Zavarzinella sp.
CTTGCTCCCCCTCTCCGCCGCGGAGAGGGGGCCGGGGGGTGAGGTTGCCTTTCACCGCCGGTACATCCCGCGGAGGACCGGCCCGGCCAACACGGGCAAGCGGGCCAGCACGCGGACGAGCGCCGTCGTCAGCCGCGGGCGGCGCAGCGTCCACGCCGTCCACTTGCACACGGCCTGCCGCCGGGCCACTTGGCGATGATAGGCCGTCGTCCACTCCCTCGCCAAATCGGCTTGGTCGCCGGCCAAGCCGCGGCTGATGATCGGGACGACGGCCACGGCGGCGGCCAGCGCCCACGCCATCCCCTCGCCGGTGAACGGCTCGACGTACCCGACGGCGTCGCCGACGCGGAACAGGCGGTTCTCGGCCAGCGCCTCCCGGCGCCGGGTGAGTTGCGGCGTCCCTTTCCACGGCAGGTCTTCCAAGCCGGGGACCGGGGGGAAGCCGGCGTCGGCGAGAATGCGAACCGCGAGCGGGCCGAGGCCGCCGGCCTGCTTGACGGCCGCCGGGTCAAACGCGGCGGCAATGTCCAATTGATGGCCTTCCACGCGCACGAGGCCGACGTACCCGGCCGTGCCGCAGGCCATGTAAATCGTGCCCGTGTCGTACCCTCCCGCGTGAGTGGTCATCACGCCGGCCCCAATGCGAGAGTTGGGGGACAGTTGATCGACCACGTCGGGGACCAGTTTGCCCCCGAGGCCGGTCGCGTCCACGACAAACGTGGCTTCGACGGCGTAATCGCTCGGACCCGTGCGGAGGTGAACGACGCGGTGATCGCTCCCGGAAACCGGGTCCAATTTCGCGGTCGTCTGCGGAAGAAAGTGCGCCCCGGCGGCGACGGCGGCTTCGGCTAACTTGGAATCGAACACGTCACGGGAAAGGGCCATGCCCCCCGGCAAGCGAAGCGTCGCCGCCCGGCCGCCGGCCCCGATGGTGACGTGATCCAGTGGCTCCGCGTCGGCGGCTTTCAGAAGTGACGTGAGGCCGGCCGCTTCCAAGATGCCGAGCGAGCGAGGGTTCAGGCAACACCCGCAGACCTTGTAGCGAGGAAACGCCGCCCGTTCGACCAAGAGAACAGTCGCCCCCGATTGGGCCAGCCCGCGGGCCGCCAGCGTCCCCGCCGGCCCGGCCCCGACGACGACAACGTCCCACCGCTTGGCGGCGGCTTGATCCGGCGTGATGGTCGCGGTGACGGCGATGGTCGGCCCCCGGGAAAAATACCGCCGCGAGGCGGTCTTGTTGGAGTTCCGCCTTCAGGCGGTCTTGTACCTAACACCCGGAGGCGGCCGGCGAACCGAGTTTTCGAGGGTTCGCCTTCGTGGGTGAAACCCGTCAGCCCGCGGGGTCGGACCGTCGAAGACTCGGTCCTTCTGGGCCTTTCCGCGGGAAGTCCCAAGACCGCTTAAAAGCGGGACTCCAACGGGACCGCCTGACGGCGGTTATACCGCACGCGGCCAAGATCGATCTTTATTGGTCGCTCATTGTACTCCTCACGCTCCGCGTGAGGATCGGCTTCCCCCCACGGGAATCAGTCGTTTCGGTCGGGAAGCCGGTCCTCACGCGGAGAGCTTGTGCAAAAATCGGCCGGCGGGGGCGACAGGATTCGCGGGCCGCGCTATGGTGGAGACACCGCCATTGTA
>JAYUGD010000555.1:0-4853 GCA_043767785.1 Zavarzinella sp.
CAAAGACAAGGCCATCGCCGCCCGGTGGTGACGCGAGAAACGGCCGCCGGCCGGTCCGTATCCACACGTCTCGCCGGCGCGCCGGCCTATTTCCGCGGCGGTACTACCCGCCCCCGCGCGAACATTTATAATTGAATCTTTCGCGGCGGGTCCGTCCCGACCGGACGCCGATCACCCGTGCTGGGAGCCGACCCGTGTTGCTTGCAGACGCCTCCGTCAGTTTTTTTTCGCACGTCCTGAATGTCGTCATCGTGGGCTTGGGACTGCTCCTCACGTTGACCATCCTGATCCAGCGCGGCAAGGGCGGCGGCTTGGTCGGGGCGTTCGGCGGGGCCGGCGGCTCCAGCGCGTTCGGGTCCAAGGCCGGGGACGCATTCACCCGCATTACCCTCATCATGGCCGGGGTCTGGATCTTCCTGATCATGATCCACGTCAACTTGGCCAAGGCGGACTTGCGCCGGAACACGGAAACCCCCGAGTCGACCTCGCTCGCCAAGTGACAGGCCCCGCGGTCACGGAGTCCGACCAGTGTTACTGAGCATGACCGGGTTCGGCGAAGCCCGCCACCAGGGCGACCAGCTCAACTTGGCCGTCGAAGTCCGCACCGTCAACAATCGGTACCTCAAGGTGTCCGTGCGCGGGACGGACCCGTACCCGATGTTGGAGCCGGAACTGGAGAAGGTGGTCCGCCGGTTCGTCCGCCGCGGGACCGTCACGATTCACCTCCGCTGCGAGCGCCAGTCGTCCGAGGCCGAGTTCGCCATCAACCCGGTCGCCCTCCGCAGCTACGCCGAGCAAATCCGCCGCATCGCGTCTGAGTCGGGGTTCGCCGACCTGACCCCCATTCTCATGGGCCAACTGCTGTCCCTGCCGGGCATCGCGCCGCAGGCCGGCGCCCTCGCGGGCCGGCCGCGGGACGACGAGATCGCGGCCGTCGAGGCGACGTTGGAAAAGGCGTTGACGAACTTGCAAGACATGCGGCGGGCCGAGGGCCAGTCGATGGCCGAGGAACTCCTCAGCCTCCGCGGGACGATCCACGCCCAACTGGCCGGCGTCCGCACGCGCGTGCCGGCCGTGGTCGCGGGGCACCGGAACCGATTGCGCGAGCGCGTGGCCACGGTCCTGTCGGAGCACCAGATCAGTCTGCGGGCCGAGGACTTGATCCGCGAGGTGGCGATTTTCGCCGACCGCAGCGACGTGTCGGAAGAGCTGGTCCGCCTCGAAAGTCACTTGGAGCAGTTCGACAACATCATCCGCCGGGTGGACGACAGCCCCGGGCGGAAACTGGAGTTCCTCGTCCAAGAAATGGGCCGGGAGGCCAACACCATCGGCTCCAAGGCCGGGGACGTGGCCATCTCGATGCACGTCGTCGAGATCAAGGCGGCGCTGGAGAAGGTCCGCGAACTCGTGCAAAACATCGAGTGAGATCGCGGGTTTCCCCGGCCCGCCGCGTCCATAAGACAAATCTTCGTGAACTTTGTCCCCCGCCGCGGCGAAATGACCTTAGGCCCTCTGATCATCGTCTCCGGCCCGAGCGGGAGCGGGAAGTCCACGCTGATCGCCCGGGTCGTCGCGCGGCTGGCGCCCCGGCTGCGCCACGCCATCTCGGCGACCACCCGCGCCCCGCGGCCGGGGGAGGAAGACGGCGTCCACTACCACTTCTGGACGCGCGAGCGGTTCGAGCGGGGCATCGCCGCCGGGGAGTTTTTGGAATACGCGACGGTCTTCGGTTGCCACTACTACGGCACGCCGCGGCTCGAAGTGGACCCGCACCGGGCAGCCGGGGTCGGCGTGATGCTCGACATCGACGTCCAAGGCGCGGACCAGATCAAGCACAATTGCCCGGCGGCCGTCCTGATCTTCCTGATGACGCCGGACGGCGAGTACGCCCGACGATTGCGGGTCCGGGGGAAGGACAGCGAAGAAGACATCGCCCGCCGGCTGGCGGAGGCCCGCGTGGAACTGGGGCGGGCCGGGGAGTTCGACGTTCGGCTGCTGAACGACGACTTGGGCCGGGCCGCCGACGAACTGGGCCGCCTGGCCGAGGCCTTGCTGGACGGAAACTTACCGGAGAAGACGTTATGATGGACGAGTTGAAGGAAGAAGAGATCGTCAACAAAGTCGGGGGGCGGTTTAAGCTGTCCACGCTGATCCAGAAGCGGCTGGCGGCCCTGAACACCGGGGCGAAGCCGCTGGTCGCCGCGCGCGGCGAGATGATGCAGACGGTCCTGCAAGAGATCATCCAGGACAAGATTTATTTGGACCAGTCGGGCGACCTCCAGGAGCGGGAGCAGCAAATGCCCGCGCAAGAAGAATCCGCGGACGAGTGACCTAAATTCCGGAGCTTCCCCCGTGGCAGACCTGACCCCGCTCCCCACCGCCCAGCGGCCCACCGACGGCGCGTACCAGCCCGTATCCGGCTTCGCCGTGGCCGCCGGCGTGGCCGCCGCGCTGTTCGTCGTCGGCTTGGCGGGGGTGTTCTACAGCGCCGTCACGTCGCACCGGGCGGCGATGTCTTACGAACTCTTGATCCTGCCCGCCGCCGGGGTGGCCTTGGCCTTCGCGGCCCGGTCGCACGTGAAGCGGTCCGAGGGGACGCGGTCCGGCGGCAAGATCGCGGCGGCGGCGTGGTGGGTGTGCGTCCTCGGCGGGGCCGGGTATGGGGCGTACCTGTACGCGAACGAGTTCTTCATCGAGCGGGAGTCGCGGGCCTTCGCCGACAAGTTCTTCGAGCAATTAAAGGCGGGCCGCCCGCACCACGCCTACGTCTATTTGGTGGAACCGGGCCAGCGCGGCGCCGCCAATCCGGACGACACGGAAGTCTTTGAGGCGCAGTTCGCCGAAGGGTACGGGAAGTTCCGGAATCACGACCTCGTCCGGCAGATGCGCCGCGGCGGGGACGACGTGCGAATTGAACACGTCAACGCCTCGGACATCGGCCAAGAGAGCGACGGGTTCCGGGCCACCCACCTCTACCGCCTGACCACGCCGGAAGGCGTGTTCGACGTCCGCCTCGGCCTCAAGGCGGGCGAGGACCTCAAGGACCGCAAGGGGGGGAAGCCGGTGTGGCGGGTCAACGCCCGCCCGATTTCGGCCATCGCCATCCGCCCGGAACACCTCTCCCAGTACGGCCGGCTGATGTCGGAGTTGGAGGGCGAGGCCAACGGCTTGGCCCGCGCGTGGGCGATGTTGGTCTCCCGCGGCCAGACCTTCCGGGCCCACCTGTTCACGCTGCCCGGGGGCGACCGGGAGGCGTTGGAGAGCGGCCTGATTCACTTGGGCTTCATGGGGGGCGGGCCGGCGACCGTCTGGCCGGTGTCGCCGGCCATTTTGCCCGACGCCCGCCGGAAAAGCCGCGAGGCCGCGGCCAACGCCGCCGCTCTTGTCGGCGGCGGCGCCACGGCCGTCCCGATCGCCAAGTCGGTGGCGTACGACGATTTGCTCGACGCGGGCTTCTTCCGCCTCGACGAGGCGAACACGGTCGCGTTTAGCAAGGAACAACGGGCGCGGCTCGACGGCTTGTGGCCGCACGCCCAACTCGGCCCGGTCAGCGCGGAACGGGTGCTCCCGCCGACGGTGCTCCCGGCCGAGGCGACCCGATTCGTCATGGCGAACGACGAACTCCGGGTCGTCGTGCCGCTTGATTGGTCGATGGCCGAAGGGCGGGGCATCTACAAGGCGGCCGTTATTTTGAGTTGCCGGGAGCCTGACGTCCTCGCTGTCTTGGCGGAGGCCCGGAAGAAGGGCGCCGCCGCCGTCGATGACGGCTCCCTCACTCTCCGCGGCGTGCCGGCGCGGCGGTGGACGATCATCGCCTTGCAAACGGACTTGGACCCCATCCTGCCGCCGCAAGGCCCCGGCAGTCGCTAACCCGCCCCGAGTATTTTCCATGCTCCAGATCGCCTTGGCGGCGCTGCTCCTCGTCCCGGCGCGGGCGCCCGAACCGCAAATGCCCGCGGACGGCCAGCGCGTGCTGTTCTTGGGGGACAGCAACACGTTCGCCGGGACGTTCATCGCCTACTTCGACGCCTACCTGATGACGCGCCACCTGGAGCGGCGGGTCGAACTCATCAACCTCGGCCTGCCGAGCGAGACGTGTTCCGGCCTCTCCGAAGCCGATCACCCGTACCCCCGGCCCGACGTTCACACGCGGCTCGACGCCGCGTTGGCCAAGACCAAGCCGAACATCGTCGTCGCGTGTTACGGGATGAACGACGGCATCTATTCGCCTTTCGACGAGGGCCGCTTCCAAAAGTACCAAGACGGCTACGCGAAGTTGATCGACAAGTGCGAAAAGGTCGGCGCCAAGGTCATCCTGATGACGCCCGCCCCCTTCGACCCGCTGCCGTTGAAGGGCAAACTGTTGCCGGCCGGGGAAGCGAAGTACAGTTGGGTGAAACCCTACGAAAATTACGACCGCGAAGTGCTGACCAAGTACGCCGAGTGGCTTTGCACGTGGCGCAAGAAGGGCTATCCGGTGATTGACGCCCACGCGGCACTGTTGGCCCACTTGGAGGCGAAGCGCAAGACGCAGCCGGACTACCATGTCTCCGGCGACGGCATCCACCCCGATGCCAACGGGCACGAGGTGATCTTCCGCGAATTGTTGAAGACCTTCGGCGGTGACGTGGCGTGGACAAAGCCTGCCGCACCTTTGTTGAAAAAGATCGAAGACCGCCAGCGTATGCTCGGCCTCGCGTGGCTGACGGACGTGGGCCACAAGCGCCCGGACACGCCGAAGGGCATCCCGCTGGACGAGGCCATAAAGAATGCCGCGGAGACGGAGAAGGAAATCCGCGAGGCGCTCAGGATCGGGAAGTAAAAAGGCAATTTTAGCCACGGATCGAACACGG
>JAYUGD010000556.1:0-1636 GCA_043767785.1 Zavarzinella sp.
GTCGCCGCCCCTTGCTCGCGCGTCGGGCGATGACTGGCCGCGGTGCAAGGTGTTGATGTCAGGGGGGTCGCGCTTCGCGGCGCAAGCCTCCGCGTCGCGGCTAAACAGATTTTGATTGGTCATTGGTCATTGCCGCTTTTCCTTTGCTTTCCCCCCCGCCCCCCGGTATCGTGGCCGTTTTCGCCATTTCCCTTTCGGAGTCCGCACCCGTGAAGCGTTTTCTCTCTCTCGTGTTGTTCCTGCTCGCGACTTCCGCGTTCGCGGGGGATAAGCCGTTCCTGTTCCAGAAGGGGGACCGCGTCACGTTCCTCGGGGACAGCATCACGGCCCAGTACCAGTATTCCAGTGACATCGAACTGTACCTCACCACCCGGTTCCCCGAGTACAAGATCGTCTTCCTCAACGCCGGCATCGGCGGTGACACGGCCAACGGCGGGGCCGGCCGCTTCCAATCCAGCGTGCTGGACGACAAGCCGACCGTCGTGACCATCAACTTCGGCATGAACGACGCCGGGTACGGCAAGTTCAACCCGGCCGCCAACAAGGTGTACGTCGAGAAGACGGCCGCCATGCTGGCGGCCGCGAAGGCGGCCGGCGTGCGCGTGGCCGTCGTGTCCCCGAACGCGGTGGACCGCCGCAACCGGGAGAACTTCAAGCTGTACGTGGAGACGCAGAAGGAGTTCTACGCCCCGCTGAAGGACGTCTCCGCCGCCGGCGGGGCGCTGTTCGTGGACCAGTACGCCACGACGCGGGCCGCCCTCGAAAAGATGGCGGCCGACAAGGCCGACAAGGTCGTCCCGTTCGGCGACGGCTTCCACACCTCCTCCCCTGGCGGCCTGCTGATGGCCCACGCCATCCTGACCGGCCTGAACGCCCCGGCCAAAGTCACGAGCGCCACGATTGACGCCGCCGCCAAACAGGGGACGGGCGAGCGCTGCAAGATCGAGAACGTCACGGCCGCCGACGGCAGCGTGAGCTTCGACCGCACGGACGAAATCATCCCCATGCCCGTGGCCCCGGACTGGGTGAGCCTCCTCCCTTACGTGAACAACCTGAAGGACTTGAACGACTACGGCCTCAAGGTGACGGGCCTGGCCGCCGGCAACTACGAAATTCTGGTGGACGCCAAGCGCGTGACGACGGCCACCGCCGAGCAACTGGCCGCCGGCGTCAACCTCGGGCTGGCGACGACCGGCCCGGTCTACGACCAAGGCAAAAAGGTGTCCGACGCCATCAACGCCAAGAACCAACTCGTGGCCGACCGCTTCTTCAACGTGATCCGCTTCAACGCCCCGGCGTGGCTCGCCGACGTGGTGGCCGAACGCAAGCCGGCCGAACTCAAGAAGCGGCTGGCGATGATCGAAGAGAAGCAAGCGGCGATCTACGACCTGCTGAAGCCGGTGACGCACAAGGTGGACGTGAAGATGGTCTCGAAGTGAGCGGAAGAGAAGAACTTTTAGCCACGGATAAACACGGGTAAAGGCAAAAGGCTGAAGAAAGGAAAAGAGAAGAACTTCACCACAGAGGACACAGAGAACACAGAGAAAGACGAGAAGAGAGAAGACATTCTTATAAATGCCTTTTCTCGGTTTTTGGTTTTCCTCTGTGTCCTGTGTGGTGAAGTTCTTCTCTACTC
>JAYUGD010000557.1:0-1635 GCA_043767785.1 Zavarzinella sp.
AATCGCTGTCACCCCTCCGGGGTGAAAAAAGCCGTCACCACGCCGCCCGGAAGACTTCTTCGATTTCTTCCACCGTGGGGTAGCGCGGGTTCACGCGCATCAGCCGCTTCGCGGAGAAGGCTTTCTCGGCGAAGGGTTTTAATTGGTCCTCCGTCACGCCGATCTCGCGGAGCCGTTCCGGGATGCCGATGTCCCGCTTCAAGTCTTCGACGGCCACGACGGCCGAGTCGGCCCCTTCCGCGTCGGTCATTCCAGTGGTGTTCACGCCCAAGAAATGGGCGATTTCGTGGTACGCCGCCATCCGGTGCGGCATGTTGTAGCGCATCACATACGGCAACAGCAGGCCGTTGCCCTGCCCGTGCGAACAATGCACGGCCGCCCCGACCGGGTACTCCATCGCGTGGACGAGGGCCACGCCGGCGTTGCCGAACGCCAGTCCGCCCAGCGTCGCGGCCATCGCCATACCGTCGCGGGCCGCCAAGTCGGTCGGGTCGATGACGGCCCGCCGCAAGAATTGTCCCGTGAGGACGATGGCCTTTTCGGCGCACATGTCGGCGAAGAAATTCTTCCCTTGGTACACGGACGTTTCGCCCGGCGGCAGCGGGTACGTCGCGTTGTCCACGGCGGTGTACGCCTCGATGGCGTGCGTGAGCGCGTCGATGCCGCTGTCGGCGGTCACTTTCGGCGGGCAACTCACGGTCAGCAGCGGGTCAACGATGGCGGCGGCCGGCCGCAGGTAGTAGCTCAGGCAACTCACCTTCAGTTGAATCTCGGTGTTCGTGAACACGGCCGCCTGCGACACCTCGCTGCCCGTGCCGGCGGTCGTCGGGATGCACACCAGCGGCATGATTGGGCCGGGCACTTTGTTTTCCCCGACGTAATCCAACGGCCCGCCGCCGTGGCCGAGCACGATGGCCGCGAGTTTCGCCGCGTCCATGTTGCTGCCGCCGCCGAGGCCGATGATGCAGTCCGGCCGGAAGGCGCGCGCCGCCGCGATCCCGTTTTGCACCATCGCCAGCGACGGCTCCGGCTCCCCGCCGTCGAACACCTCGGCTTCTCGCCCGGCGGCCTCCAGGACTTGGGCCACGATGCCGACCTTCGCGAGAATCTTGTCCGTGAGGACGAAGACCCGCTTGGCGTTCAGGCGGTCGAGGATCGGCCCGAGTTCGCGGACGGCGTGGCGGCCGAACAAAAGATTCCCGGCCGAGCGGAAGGTGAACGTGGTGCGCATGAGTTTCTTGGGGGAAAGCGGTCTTGATAGACTATCACGCGGGCGGGTCGTCAACCATCACCGCGGAGGTCCGGGCGTGTCGTCTCCCATTCGCATCGGCGTCGTCACCGTGTCCGACCGGGCCAGCCAAGGCGTGTACGAGGACCGCGGCGGCCCGGCGATTCACGCCTGCCTCACGGAAATCTTGACCGGCCCGTGGGAGGCAGTCACCAAAATCATCCCGGACGAGCAACCGCTGATTGAGGCAACGCTGCGAGAATTGGCCGACACGGAAAAATGCTGCCTGATCGTCACGACGGGCGGGACCGGCCCGGCGAAACGGGACGTGACGCCGGAGGCGACCGTGGCCGTCTGCGAAAAAATGCTCGACGGCTTCGGGGAACAAATGCGGGCCGTCTCACTGA
>JAYUGD010000558.1:0-4848 GCA_043767785.1 Zavarzinella sp.
GTCGTCGGCCGTCGCCCCGGACGCGGCGCCGGCGGCCGACCCGAGCCCCTTCGGCGTGGCGGCCGACGTGTGGCGCTTGGGCTTGCCGGCCTTGGCTTCCGCGCCTTCGCCGGGGGCCGGCGGGAGGGCCATCGCCTGCCGCTCGATGTCCAACACCGTCGGCGAGACGGCCTTGACGAGGGGGGCGAGTTCCTCGGCCGTGTAGTCCTCTTGCCGGAGGACGTTGGCGAGGCCCGCTTCGAACGGGTGGCGCGGCTCCGACGGGGGGCCGTCGTCGTCCGCCGGCGGCGCGGCCTTGGGCGCCGCGGCGCCGGCGGGCTTGGGCGGGGCGGCGTGCGGGGCCGCGCCGACGGTCACTTTCAGGGTGATTTGTCGCGTGGTCGGGTGGACGGCGATGTTCGACAGGGTGACGTGCGACCGCAGCGCGCCGGGGAAGGTGGTCGTCACCAAGCCCGTGTCCCCGCATTTCTTGACGCCGCCGACGCCCGGGAACGGGTCGCCGGCGTCCCCTTGGTTCAGGCTGCTGCCGTCCTCCAAGTCTTGCCGGCCGTCGGCCTGGACGAGTTGGCACGCCGGGCGGGCCGGCCCGTTCTGGTCCCTGGCCAGGTCCACGCGCCAGACGAGCAGGCCGTCGCCAGGCAGGCGGTCGTCGAACCCGGCGCGCTGGCGGTTTTCCAGCAACAGGAATTGGCCCGGCCCGTACGCCGGGCTGACGACCTTCACCACCGTGCCGCCCGTCGCCGTGTACGCCGGGATGGCGACGTTGTCGGTCGTCTTCGTCACCGTGTCCATCGTCACCCACCCGTGCTGGGACTTGTGCAGGCCGATCGGGTGCGCCGGGCGGTTGCCCAAGTCGCCGTTCCACGAGCCGCCGGCCATCAAGTCCCACCGGCCGGTCCCGGCCCACTGCACGCCGTCGTCCCCGCCGTTCGGGTCGTAGAAGTCTTCCCACTGGAAGGCCAAGTGCCCAAGTTCGTGGGCGCACACGCCCATGCGGCAGTCTTCCGGGACGGTCAGGTAGGTGGCCGCGTACAAGTCCGGGGCCGCCGGCTTGTTCACTCGGACGGGCGTGCGCAGGTTCCACTTGTGCGACCAGATGTGCCCCTTGTCGAGCGGCGGCCGGAACGTCTCGGCGCCGGGGCCGGCGTGGACGATGAACAGGCCGGTGACGGCGTGCTCCCCGAGGGCGTCCAAGTCGGCCGGGAACGGGACGCCGGCCGCGAGGGCCTTCTTGACCGCGTGTTCCGCGAGCCGCTGGGCGTTGTGCGGGTACGAGGCCGCCGTCATGCCGGACTCGTTGTTCGTGTAGTAGGCGTACCGCTGCGGCATGCGCAGCCAGCCGTGGACCGCCCCCTCCACGTCCACGCGCCCGCCGCTGACTTCGCGGTAGAAGTCGCGCAAGCTGCCGGTGGGAAACACGCGGTCGGAGAAGAGCAGGTCTTGGAACTCGGCCGGCGGCCGGGAGCCGGGCCGGTCCGGGAAATCGACCAGCAGGACCACGATGCGCAACCGGCCGGCGACCGGGTGCGAGGGGACGGCGATCAACTCCGGCGCGCCGGTCCCGGCCGCGTGGACGACCGCCCCGTCGTCCATGCCGTCCAGGTTGGCGGCCGGGTCCACGAACCCGATGGCGTGCAGGTACTGGCGGAACGTCAGTCCGACCGGCTTGCCGTGCCGAACGTACTCCATGTACAGGGCGGCCATGACGTTCGGGCTGGGCGGCACGGGGCGCGGGAAAGTCGCGGGCATGGGTCGGCTCCGGTGGGGAAGAGACGGCCGCCGAAGAAGGCGGCCGGACGCGGCGAGTGTCTCGCCACATCATCCCGGCCGCCGGAGTGCGCGTCAAGATAAATTCCGGATCCCAACCGCCGCCAGGCGGTCCCGTTGGAGTCCCGCTTTTAAGCGGTCTTGGAACGCCCCGTCTCAAGGCCCAAGAGGACCGAGTCTTCGAGGGTCCGACCCTGCGGGGGAAGGGCGTCACCCATGATTCTTCGCGCCGAGTCGGGCCAACGCTTCTTTCGCCTCCCGCGTCAGCCGGGCGCCGGCGAGGCCGCCGGCCAGCCGGTTCAAGACCTCTCGGGCTTCGATTGTCCCGGCCCGCTCCAAGACGGCGACGGCCCGCACGATTCGCAGACTCTCCGCGTCCGGCGGGACGGGGGCGACGGCCGCCGCCAGCAAGCGCTCCAAGCGCTCTTTCTTCTCGGCCGACGGCGTCCCGGCCAAGGCGGCGCGCAGGGCCGGGGCGGCCCCGTCCCCTAACCCACGCAAGGCTTTTTCGGCGGCGTCCCGGTCGGCGAACGCATCGCTGTCCAACTTCGCGAGGAGGCGTTTGAGTATCGCTTCGTCCGCCGCGGCGGCCGGCTTCACGCGGTCCCGGATGAGGGCCACTGCCGGCCCCGGCCGGTCGGACAACTCCCACGCGGCCGTGTCCGCTTTTACCGCGTCCGGCCCGGCCATGTCGGCCCAGAGTTTGGCGACGGCCTCCGCCGACAGCGGCGGCGCGCCCGCCGCGCTGGCCCGGCTGGTCCCGGTGATGTCCCAGATGATCGCGGTGCAGTCGTCCTGCCCCGTCACCAGTCGGCGGCCGTCCGGCGTGAAGGCGATGGCGCCCCGCCGAAGCGAACTCCCGTGCCTGGCCCGGAACCGCCGAACCGCCTGCCCGGCCGCCACGTCCCAGACGGAGATTTCGTCGCGCCCGACCGCCGCCACGCGCCGGCCGTCGGGGGAGACGGAAAGCCGGAGCGCTCGCCCGGTCGGCAATTCCGTCACACGCGTCTTCGACTCCAAATCAAAAATAACCACGCTGCCGATGTCCTGTTCGGCCGGTGTCGTGGCTCTCGCCATCGCCCGCGGGACCGCCACCCGCCGGCCGTCGGCCGAGAACTTGGCGGCCGATCCCCCGGCCTCGGCCGCGGGGACCACCTCGATCGTTTCGGCCCCGCCGACCCGCGCGAGCTTGCCGCCCGCGACCCGCCACGTGCCGTCCGGCGAGACGGCGGTCGCGTTCATCATTTCCTCAAAGCGGTTGGTCGTCCGCTCGGTTCGGTCGATCACTTGGCCAGTCTTCACGTCCCACCGGACCGTGTGTGACTTCTCACCGGCCGAGATCGGGTCGGCGATGGTGGTCAGCGTCAAGCCGTCGGCCGACAGGGAGACGCCCTTGATCGTTTCCTTCTTGGCCGCCGCTTCCGGCACAAGGAACCGCCGCACCTCCTTGCCGGTGGCCGCGTCGCGGATCACCGGGGTGACGTAGTCGGCGTCCACGGCGATGAACTGTTTGGAGTCCGGCAGGAACGCGAGCCGAGAATCGTTCCCCCATGTGGACGCGACGCGGCACAGCGGGCGGCCGGCGTCCGCGGCCCACACGCGGATGTCGCCGTCCAAGGCGTTCGTGGCGATCAAGCGTCCGTCCGGGCTGACGGTGACGCCGAGAATGGTTTCCGTGTGCCCACCCGCGACCAACTCCGGGAGGACGGGGATCCCCTTCACGCGGTCCACGAGCATGACGGCGGCCCGACTGTGGGCGGCGAATCGGCGGCCGTCCGGCGAGAAGGCGGCCGGGTGCGTGCCCGGCCCGTCGATCTCGCGGACGAGTTTGCCGGCCGTGAAATCCCACTCCCGGACGCCGTGCGGGTTTCCCAAGAGGAGCGTCTTGCCGTCCGGCGAGAACCCGACCCACTGGGCCGGCCCCTCGGGCGATTTCAGCTTCGTTAATTCATCCCCGGACGGGATGGCGAAGAATCGCACCGTGGACGGCGGGCCGAGCAGCCAGCCCGTGGATAGGACGGCCAAGGTGCCACCGTCCGGGCTGAGGGCGGCGTAATGCGGGCGGAGCTTGGGAATCACCACCCGGCATTTTTCTTTGGCCGTCGCCGCGTCGATCACGATCACGTCCCGGGCCGTGGCCACGGCCAGCCACTTGCCGTCCGGCGTGAACGACAACGACTCCGTGTACAGTTTGACGGCCGGGACGTTTTCCCACGTCTTGGTCGCCAAATCGCACAGAAAGAGTTCGCCGGAGCCGCCCCCCGAGTAATTGACCGCCAGCCGGGAACCGTCGGGGGCGAAGGTGATCGCATTCGCGATTCCGCCCGGCCGGGACAAGTATTCGACCGGCTTGGGGCCGGACACGTCCCAGACGACGACGCTTTGGCCGAGCGAGGCGGCGGCGAAGTGGGCGTCGGCCGACAAGGTGCGCCGCCACCCGTGTTGGGTGTCCGCCGTCAGCGGCGTGACGGTCGGCGTGGCGGACCCGTCGGCCGGCCATTCGTACAGGCGCAGGTCTTCGGCGACCGCGACCAGTTGGCCATTCTTGCGGAACCCCACCCCGGCCGCGTCCGGCACGCGGAACCCGACCGTCCCCAACCGCAGGACAGCCCCGGCCGGCAGCGGGTCGCCGAACAAGTCTTTGCGATTCGCGTCGGCCACTTCCCGCGGCGGGACGGGGATCAGCTCGCCGCCGGCCGGCGCCGGCCCGTCGCCCTTAGCCGGGGCGAGCGTTTTCTCCGGCGGGCCGCCCCAGAGCAACCCGAAGCCGACGGCCGTGGCGACGACGGCCGCTGAAGCCGACCCCAAGAACATTTTCGCGGACATGGGCCAGACTCCGTGAGAGATCGAGGGAGACGCAGCCGCGGAAGACGCGACCAAACGGAGAACCGCTTCCGCCAAAGCCGTCGGCACCGCGACGGCGGACGTGGCGGCCGCGACGACGACCGCCGGCCCAAACCCGCGGCGGCCGAGGGCGGCCCGGAGCCGGGCGCGGCCGCGCTCCAGCCGTTTCTTCACCCCGTCCTTCGTCAGACCCAAGGCTTGGCCGATTTCGTCCTGAGTCCGGCCGGCCAAGTCAAA
>JAYUGD010000559.1:0-1634 GCA_043767785.1 Zavarzinella sp.
TCTCGGGCGGGAAGCCGGTCCTCACGCGGAGCGTGAGGAGTACAAGGGGCCGACCACCGGTGGCATCATTCTTGGCCGCGTGCCGTATATATCTTGGCGAGCCATGAGCGTGAGCGATTGGAGTCCGCACGCACAGTCGTTTCGCTGGCATCAGTCGTTTGCCATGCGCTCAAGACTCCAATCGCTCACGCTCATGGCTTGCCAAGAAAGTGGCTTACTTCACCTCTTCCACCAGCCACCCGTCCGCCAGGGCCGCCCCGTCGGCGATTTCGATGGACTCCTCCAACAACGGCAGCGCATTACCCAGCGTGTCGCCGCCGCGGTAATGCACTTCCAAGATGCCGTCGCCTTCCTTGACGGCCGTGCCGATGGGGGCCAGCACGCGCACGCCCACGGCATGATCCACCGTGTCCGTCGCCGTGGCCCGGCCGGCGCCGAGGTGCGTGGCACCGACACCGATCTTGTAGGCGTTCAGCCCGTGGACGATGCCGGGCCGCTTGGCCGTCACCACGACTTGCCGCGGGGCCTGCGGCAATAACCTTGGGTCGTCGATCACGCGCGGGTCGCCGCCTTGGTTTTCGATGATCTGTCGAAACTTCTCCAGCCCCCGGCCGGACGCCAACGCCGCTTCCACTTGGGCGAAGGCGGTCGGCATGGTCACGCGGGTTCCCATGGCGACCATCTTGGCCGCGAGGGCGATGGAGAGGGAAGTCACGTCGTCCGGGCCGTCGCCGCGGAGGGCGTCGATGCACTCGCGCACTTCCATCGCGTTGCCGACCATCAGGCCGAGCGGCGCGTCCATCCGCGTGATGAACGCCTCGGTCCGCACGCCGTTGGCGGATCCCACGCTCACGATGGATTTTGCCAATTGGCGGGCCTCGGGTAGGGTCTTCATGAACGCCCCGGAGCCGACTTTCACGTCCATCACCAAGGCGTCGATTCCCTCCGCGAGTTTCTTGCTCAGAATGGAGGCCGTGATGAGCGGGATGCTCTCCACGGTGCCGGTCACGTCGCGCAGGGCGTACAGCGTGCGGTCGGCCGGGGCGACGGCCGCGGTCTGGCCGATCATGCCGACGCCGACGGTCTTCAGCGCCGTGCGCAGTTCGTCTTCGGACAAGCCGACGCGGAAGCCGGGGATGGCATCGAGTTTGTCTAGCGTGCCGCCGCTGTGCCCGAGGCCGCGGCCGGACATCATCGGCACCACCACGCCGCAACAGGCCGCGAGCGGGGCGAGGATCAGCGAGGTCTTGTCCCCCACGCCGCCGGTGCTGTGCTTATCGACCTTCGGGCCGGGCACGTCGTCCCAGCGGAATCGCTTGCCGGTGTCGGCCATGCTTTTCGTGAGGGCGGCCGTCTCCTCCGGGGTCATCCCCCGCAGCCAAATGGCCATCAGCAGCGCGGCGAGTTGGTAGTCCGGCCACCCGCCCGTCGCGGCCGCCGAGACAAAGGCTTGGATCGCCTCGCGGGACAGGATTTGGCCGTCCCGCTTCGCCCGGATGACGTCGATGGCCCGCATGAGGGGAAATGTCCTCGTTGAAGTTCCCGGGGTTCGCAAAGCCCCACCCACGGGCTACAGTCCGTCGCCCCTCCGGGGCTGAAAACCATCCGCTAGGTTCTAGCCCCGGATGGGGCGC
>JAYUGD010000560.1:0-4845 GCA_043767785.1 Zavarzinella sp.
GCTTTGCCTCTTTGCGAGCTTTGCGTGAACCTCTTTTCTTAGTCTTCTCTTACTCCTCGTCTGAAAACGGCACGCCCAGGCCCGCGGCGATTTTTCTCAACTCATCCAGCACTTCGCCCATCCGCTTCGGCCGTTTCTCGGGGTCGTAACAAAGGCAGCAGTGGATCAACTCCGCGAGCGCCGGCGGCGCGCCCCGGTTCAAGTCCTGCACTGGGGTCAGCAGCGCGGCGTGGGCCTTGGAGCCGATCCGCATTGGCGCGCCCTCGACCGGCATCGTACTCGGCGGCAGCTTCTGCGTCACGACGCGGTACATGGTCGCGCCGAGGTTGTAGATGTCCGTGCGCTCGTTGACGGTCTTGTTCTTCACCGTCTCCGGGGCCATGTATTCCGGCGTGCCCTGCACGCGCTCTTTCTGCTCCCCCTTGATCCACGCGAGGCCGTAGTCGATTACCTTCACCTCGCCGCGCTTGCCGACCAAGATGTTGCCCGGCTTCAGGTCCGCGTGGAACACCCCGCGGCGGTGCATGTGGGCCAGGCCGGCGGTCACTTGGCCGAAGACCGGGACGGCCTCCTTGATGCCGAGCGGGACGGCGTCCAGCGTCTTGCCGTTGACGTACTCGATCAGGATTTCGGCCTTCTTCACGGCGAACATCCAATTTCGGCGCAACTCCAAGGTGTGAACCTTGATAAGATTCACATGGCTGAGCTTTTGGGACACGCGGTGTTCGTGTTTCGCCTGGTCGAGGAATTTGCGGTCGGCCGCCCCGTTCAGGGGGACGACCTTGAGGGCGTACTCCCGCGAGTCGGCCGCCCGGCGGACGTGCAGGATCACGCTGTTGGCACCCTTGCCGAGCGTGGACAGCACCTGATACTTGCCGATGGACGTGATGGGGGCCACGGGGGCGCTTCCGGCGAGGGTGGGAACAAGCGTCGTCAATCTTAGAAGGATCATAGGGGGACGGGAATGACGGCCGGAAACCGGGAGAGTCGAACACTGGCCTACGGCCGGGAAATCTTCGCCCGCGTGGACCGGCAGGGGCCGACCGCATTCACGGCCGCTTGGGCGGACGACCGCCTTATGAATTGGACGATGGGGGACGAAGCCCTCAAGGTGCAACTCTTCCGCTTCGTGGACGCCCTGCCCCGCCTGACGGACCCGGCCGCCATCGCCCAACACCTGCGGGAATACCTCGGCCAAGCCGAGAACGCCGTGCCGTGGTGGGTCCGCACGGGCGTCAACCTGATGCCGGCCCGCGGCCTCGGCGGCCGGGCGCTGGCGTGGGCGGCGAAGGCCAACGCGGAACACCTCGCCCGCCGCTTCATCGCCGGGTCGAACGTCACCGAGGCGCTGGAGTCGATTCGCGTCCTGCGGCAAAAGAAGCTGGCCTTCACCATCGACTTGCTCGGCGAAGCGACCATCACGGAGTCCGAAGCCGACGCGGTGCAGCGGCAGTACCTCGACCTGCTGCACGGCCTGCGGCTCATCGACGAGTGGCCGGAAGTCCCCCTCATCGACCGCGACCACGCCGGGCGGTTGCCGCGCGTAAACGTGTCTGTGAAACTCTCGGCCCTGTTCAGCCAGTTCGACCCCATCGTCCCCGAGGGGACGACACGGGCGGTCGCGGCCCGGTTGCGGCCCATCCTGCGGCTGGCCCACCAGTCCGGGGCGTTCGTCAACTTTGACATGGAGCAGTACTCCTTCAAGGACACGACGCTCCACGTCTTCCGCACAATCTTGACCGAGCCGGAGTTCCGCGACTGGCCGCACGTCGGCATCGCCATCCAAGCGTACTTGAAGGACACCGAGGCGGACTTGGAACGCCTGCTGGCGTGGGCGACGGACCGCGGCGCGCCCGTGTGGATTCGCCTGGTGAAGGGGGCGTACTGGGATTACGAAACCGTGATCGCCGCCCAGAACGGCTGGCCCGTTCCGGTGTGGCCGCACAAGCACGAGACGGACGAGTGCTACGAGCGCTGCGCCCGCTTCCTGATGGCCAACTACCGGACGCTGCGGCCGGCGTTCGGCACGCACAACGTGCGCAGCATGGCCGCGGTGTTGGCCCTCGGCGAAGAGTTAAGCGTCCCCCCGACGGCTTACGAGTTCCAAATGCTCTACGGCATGGGGGACGAGTTCAAAGCCGTGCTCGTGGACATGGGCCGGCGGGTGCGCATCTACACGCCCTACGGCCAACTACTGCCGGGGATGGCCTACCTCGTCCGCCGGCTGTTGGAAAACACCTCGAACGAATCGTTCCTGCGGGCCAGCGCCGCCGGGGACACCACCGAAGAGAGACTGCTGATGAACCCCTCGGCCGTTCCCTCGCCCGCCTCGGCCGCCCGTCATGTGTCCGCGAACGGGGAGCAATATCTTCCCATGCCGTTCTCGAACGAACCACTGACGGACTTCGCCCGCGAGGACAACCGCCACAAGATGGCCCACGCCCTCGACCGGGTGAAACACTTCTTCGGCCGGACGTACCCCCTCATCATCAACGACCGCCCGGTGATGATGACGCACTTCATCGACTCGGTGAACCCGTCGGACACCAAGCAGATCGTCGGCCGTTGTTCCAAGGCGACGGCGAAGCAAGCGGACGAAGCCGTGAAGGCGGCCAAGGCCGCGTTCGAGACGTGGCGAGACGTGAGCGCCGAGGACCGGGCCGGGTATGTGCGAAAGATGGCCCGCGTGATGCGGGATCGCCGTTTTGAACTGGCGGCGTGGATGGTCATGGAATCCGGCAAGCCGTGGCGGGAGGCCGACGCGGACGTGGCCGAGGCCATCGACTTCTGCGAGTATTACGCGGCCGAGGTGATCCGTCTCGCCAAGCCCATCGAGCGCAACGTGCCCGGCGAGGACAACCGCTACTTCTACGAGCCGCGCGGCGTGACCGTCGTGATCTCGCCGTGGAACTTCCCGTTGGCGATCCTCTGCGGAATGACGGCAGCGGCCGTCGTGACCGGCAACACGGTGGTGATGAAGCCGGCCGAACAGTCCCCCGTGATCGCCGCCAAATTGATGGAAGTCTGTCAGCAAGCCGGCCTGCCGCGCGGCGTGGTGAACTACCTGCCCGGCGTCGGCGAAGACATTGGCCCCGCGCTCGTCGGCCACCCGGACGTGGCGGTGATCGCCTTCACCGGCTCCGTGGCGGTGGGGTTGGCGATCAACCAAGCGGCCGCCCAGACGCCGACGGGCCAGCAGCACGTCAAGCGCGTCATCGCCGAGATGGGGGGTAAGAACGCCTTCATCGTTGACGCCGACGCGGACTTGGACGAAGCCGTGAAAGCGGCCGTGGACAGCGCCTTCGGGTACGCCGGCCAGAAATGTTCGGCCGGGTCGCGGGCCATCGTGCTGGAGCCGATCTACGACCAGTTCGTCGCCCGCTTGGTCGAAGCCGTGAAGAGTCTGACGGTCGCCCCCGCCGAGTCGCCGGGGTGTGCCGTCGGCCCGGTGATCGACGAGAAATCGCGGCAGCGCGTCCTCAAGATGATTGAGGCCGGCAAGAAGCAGGCGACGCTGGCCTACGCCGGGGACATCGGCGAATTGGCGGCCCAAGGCACGTTCGTCGCCCCGCACGTCTTCACGGAAGTCCCGGCTGACTCACCGCTGGGGCAGGACGAAATCTTCGGCCCGGTGCTGGCCGTCACCAAGGCGAAAGACTTGGACGACGCCTTGCGGATCGCCAACGGCACCAAGTTCGCCCTCACCGGCGGGTTCTTCTCCCGTAGCCCGACCAACATCGAGCGCGTCAAGCGGCAATTCCGCGTCGGCAATTTGTACGTCAACCGCAAGATCACCGGGGCGCTGGTGGACCGCCAGCCGTTCGGCGGGTTCAAACTCTCGGGCATCGGCTCCAAGGCCGGCGGCCCGGACTACCTGCTGCAATTCGTCCTGCCGCGGGTCATCACCGAGAACACGATGCGACGCGGCTTCGCCCCGGCGGCAGAGTAAGTCATTGAGATGCTAGTGATTTGGCGAGGAGGTGAGGTCTGCGCTCGGACGCAATGACAACTCACCCCGCGGTCTCCTATCCGAATCGCATATCTTTGTTTAGCCGCGACGCGGAGGATTTGCGCGGCGGACGTGACCTCGCCGGGTCGCGTCGCTCACCGCGTGACTTGGCGCTCGGACGCGCACGCTCCGCTGCCCCAAGCCTCCACGTTGCAGCTTACAAGCGTGGAACCAGCGGGTAACGGTCGCTCGGCGGCCATCCACTATTTCTTGTCCGGCCGGCCCCGTTTCTTGACCCGCTCGATTTCTTCTCTCACTTCTTTCAGCACTTGCTCCGGTGTCTTCAACTCGATTTTAACATTCATCGACTTGTCAATCGCTTGCTGCACCAGCGGCTCAAGAATGCGCTGCTCGCGCTCCCATTCTTCCGTCCGACGGCGCTGCTCCATGTCCCGGGCCTCAGCTTCGAGCTGAAAGGCGGCTGATCGCGCGACCACCGCCCGGTACACATCGGGATTTTGCAAGAACACCCCGGACGACTCGACCCCCGCCAGCAAGACGGGCAAAATAATATTCAGCATTGTTTCTCCTGATAAAGCAGTCAATCATCCCAACTGATCCAACAGTCGCCGGAGCCAAAGAGCGCTTCGGCGACCGACCCCTTTACGCCGCCTCTCTCCGTGAGCGGCTTGAGCAGCCGGCCCAGTGCGGCAGTCCCTCGGGAGCGGAAGGTCCGGCCGTTCTCGGAAAGCCTTACCCAGCCCTTTCGGGCTGGGCTATGTCAATCGGCCCTTCAGGCAGGGCCTACGCACTTGATTTCCCCGAGGAATCCATCGCCTGACTGATAATTTTTTCCAAATAAGCCGGGTCCCATCCGGCGAGTTCTCGCGTTCCCT
>JAYUGD010000561.1:0-4838 GCA_043767785.1 Zavarzinella sp.
AACAAAACGATGCGGTCTGAGGGGAAGCCGGAGCTGTTGCGGCGGCCACCGCTTGTTCGCGGCGAACCGATGGGAAGTCTTCCAAAAACTCGGTGAGCGGTTGCCCGCCGGTCAGGTAGTCGATGAGCGCGCGGACGGGCACGCGCGTCCCGACGAAGACCGGAACGCCGCCCAAGATGTCGGGGTCACAGTGAACCACGGTTTCGGTCGCTGTCATGATTGACCTCCTGCCGTGATTTTATCAGTGATCGATGCTCTGCTGGTTAGACGGGATCTCGCCGATGATCGGGAATGCTCCCACCGTCGCCCGAACTTGACGGATGAGTGGCGGCAAGAACGTCTGGTCAATGGCCAACCTGAATTCCAGTGTGTTGCCATCCATCGGCCGGTCGCATAGTTGGCCCCGCACCTCAATGTGGCCCCGGCCGTCGCCAATAAACTGCAAATCTAGCCACCCGTCCAGCGTGTCGAACAGCGCCACACCGTCAAGGCGCTGATACAACCTTTCCAACCGAGGAAGAAACCGGACAAAATCCTCGCTTCGCAATACGCCGTCCGCCGACCCGCGGAAGCCGCCGGCGCTGACCTCGACCGTGCACCACAACCAATTGCCGTCCCAAAAATCGACCGCGTCCGGACGATTTCGGCCGCAAATTGTAAGGGCGAGATACTCGTTAGATTCGCCTCCGAAGCGGATAATGCACACCTAGTCGTCCTCCCAGACAATTCACTTCGTCGCCAGCATCTTCCGCGCGTACACCTGATCGCCCACCTGGGCGTAAAGCACGTTCCCCTCGAACGCCAACGCCTTCACCGGGCCGGGGCTGGTAATCAAGCCGCACGGGCGGCCGGTGGGGTCGAAGGCCATGATGCCTTCCTTGTAGGCGGCGTACACGCGCTGTTGGCCGTCCACGCACAGGGCGGAGACTTCACTCTTCTCGTCGCCTTTGCGCAGGCGCAACGGCAAGTACTTCTCGCCGCCGGCGCCGTCGGCCCGGAAAGCCCACACGTGCTTGCCGCCGGCGTCGCCGACCAACACGGTCGCCCCGTTGTGCCAGAGGGCCGTGCAAGACGGGGCGGCCACACGGTCGGCGACCGTCTTGAGATTGAAGGTTACGGGGAGTTTGTCCGCGGCCGGCATCTCGGCCTTCACCGGCTGCCACGTCTCGCCGGCCTTGATGATCTCGTGCAACGGCATGTCTTGGGCGACGGCCAGCGCCGGCAGGGCGAGAGCAACGCACGCGAGCAGAAATTTGTTCATCACTTCTCCCCCCCCGTCGTCGTCGCCCTGGTCGCCGGGGCCGGCGGCGTGTTTTCCCACAGCCACTTCAACGACTCGGGCATGGTGGCGCCGCCGTGTTTGCCGCCGTGGGGGCCGTCGCCGAACTCGAAGTGGTAGTCGTACTTCATGAACTTCAACGCGGCCGCCATTTGCAGGTTGGCCAGCGGCCAGTGGCCGTGCAGGTTGTCGAGGTCGTTCGACCCGTCTTGCAGCCACACCTTGATCGGCTTCCGCTCCGTCTTGCGGATGATGCCGGGGTACGCGTCCCCGCCGCGGATGTTGGTGAAACTGCCGACGTGGCTCAACACCTTGCTGAACAGGTCCGGCCGCTCCCACGCGGCGGTGAAGGCGCAGATGCCGCCGGAGCTGATGCCGCCGATGCCCCGGCCCGCCGCGTCCGTCCGCAGTTTGTAGTCCTTGCTGACTTCGGGCAGGATTTCCTTTTCGAGGAACGTGGCGTACTGCGGGGACGGCGTGTCGTACTCGAAACTGCGGTTCGACCGGCCGCCTTTGCCGTCGGCGTTGGGGATGTTGCCCGGGTCCACGAAGACGCCGATCATCACCGGGATGGCCTTCTGGTGGATCAGATTGTCCATCACGACCGTCGTGCGGAACTGGCCCTTCTCGTTCAAGTAACTGCCGCCGTCCTGGAAGACCATCAGGCACGCGGGGGCCGTCCCGTCGTACTGGGCGGGGACGTACACGGAGTAGTTGCACACCGCGTCTTTGAAGACCGTGCTGGTCCACGTGTGCTTGGTGACTTTGCCGACGGGGACGCCGTCGTGCCGTTCGGAGTCCGGCCCGAACTTGTAGTCGTCGGCGGCGAACCCGCCGGCCGACAGGCCGAGGGCCAGCCCCGCGGCCAACAGAAAGAAGCGCATGGAGAGGTGTCCTTTGTGCAAACCCCAGGAAGGACTCCCACGGTACCAGACGCGGCGGCCGGAGGCAAGGAACTATTTCGCCGGCGCGGCCCCGTTCAGCAAGTGCAGGAACGCGGCGAGGATCGTTTCGACGTGGTCGATGAACAGCCGGCGGTGGTGGACGCCGACCTCGTTCCCGGTCAGCCGCAAGAATTGCCACTCGTTCCCGCTGGTGACGCAGCCGGCGACCTCGGGCGTCGGGCGCTTGGCCTGCTCGTTGAACAGGCGGGCGGCCACCATTTGGGCGATGCACTGGCCCAGCCCGGCCTCGATGTCGTTCCGCTTCGCCTCAACCACAGCCAACAGGGGGGCGCGGACGCGGGGGACATTTTCCGCGAAGGTGAGCAGGAAGTCGCACTCGCCCATGAGCCGACGGCCGGCGTCCACGTCCAGCCGCGCGCCGGACAGGATGGACAGTCGGTCCCCGGTCAGTTCGCGCAGCGCCAGCAAGACCGGGGCGACGATGAACTCGCTGCGGGCCTTCTCCGACAAGAGGGCGAAGCCTTCGCCGCGCCGCAGGCAGGCCGCCAACCACTCGGGCGGCGTGACGGGCGACAGGCCCGGGAACAAGTCGCCGACGCGGACGCTCACCCCCAAGTCTTCTTCCGTGCGGTCGAACGAGAAATCCGTGTACGCCATCGCTGAAGTCCCGCCTGTCAAACCGTGCCTGACTTCAGTGTATCACGCTCACGTCTGCAAGAAGTGCCCCAGCGCGTCGTTGAAGGCCATCGTGTCTTCCAGGTTCGACAAGTGGCCGACGCGCGGCAGCACCACCAGTTTCGCGCCGGGAATCGCCTTGGCGATGGCCTCGGCCTTGGCCGGCGGCGTGACCGTGTCTTCCTCGCCGACGATCACGAGCGTGGGGACGGCGATGGCCTTCAAGTCCGGCGTCGCGTCCGGGCGGTCGCGCAGGGCTTTCAGGCCGGCGATCACGGCTTCGACGCTTTGGTTCACGGCCGTCGCCCGCACGCCGGCGCCGACCTCGGGGTACTTCGCTTGCGTCGTCGCGCCCAGCAACTTCGGCAGCATCGCGTCGATGACGCCGGCGACGCCCTGTTCCTTCGCCAGCGCGATGGTCTTCTCCCGGCCGGCCTTGGCGTCGGCGTCGTCGGCGTCGGCCTTGGTGTCGGCGAGGATGAGGGCCTTCAACTTCTTCGGGTGCCGGCGGGCGAAGGCCATCGCCACGTACCCGCCCATCGACAGGCCGCCGACGGCCACCGGGCCGGTGATCGTCAAGGCGTCCAGCAGTTCCGCGACCGTGTCGGCCGCCGAATCGACGGTCCAGCTCTCCAGGATTCGGGAGTCGCCGAAGCCCGGCAAGTCCGGGGCGATGACGCGGTGCGTGCCGGCCAGGTGCTGGCGCGCCGCCTCCCACATGGTGCGGTCCTGCGGGAAGGCGTGCAACAGCACGAGGACAGGGCTGGCCTCGGCCTTCGGGTCGTCGAAGTAACTCACGGCGCCGCGGGAGAGGGTGATGGTCTTGAACATGGGGGTGAA
Source organism: Zavarzinella sp. (assembly GCA_043767785.1). Lineage (GTDB taxonomy): Bacteria > Planctomycetota > Planctomycetia > Gemmatales > Gemmataceae > Zavarzinella. The sequence continues at coordinate 3,700 of JAYUGD010000561.1, forward strand.
TTCCGTGGGAGAGCACTGTTCTGATGGTAGGCGGAGCCGCGTTGTCAAAGAAAGCCCACGGACGGCCGTCCGTGGGCGTTGCGGGCCGTGCGCCTACAATCGCCTCCACATTCATGTCAAAGGACACCGCGATGAACCGCCGCGAATTTATCTCCGCCGCCGCCGGGACCGCGCTGGCCCTGCCGGCCGTCGCCAAGGACACCCCTCCCATGATTCCCATCGTCGACACGCACCAGCACCTGTGGGACGTGACCAAGTTCAAGCTCGCGTGGGGCAAGGAGGGGGACGCCCTCTTCGTCAGCCACCTGCCGGAAGACTACGCCAAGGCCACCGCGGGGCTGAACGTCGTCAAGTCGGTCTACATGGAAGTGGACGTGGTCCCGGAGCAACAGCAGGCCGAGGTCGATTACATCCTCGAACTCATCAAGTCCAAGAAGACGCCGACGGTGGCGGCCGTCGTGTCCGGCCGGCCCAACGCGGGGGAGGCGTTCCGGAAGTACGTCGCGCCATTCAAGGGCAGCCCGTCCATCAAGGGCCTGCGGCAAGTCCTGCACGTCGAGTCCACGCCGGCCGGGTACTCGACCACGCCGGAGTTCCTCGCGGGGGTGAAGCACCTCGGCGACCTCGGCCTCAGCTACGACTTCTGCATGCGCCCCGCCGACCTGGGGGACTGCGTGAAAGTCGCGACCGAGTGCCCGGACACGCGGTTCATCCTCGACCACTGCGGCAACGCCCCGCTGCTGGACGCGAAGAAGTTGGAGACGTGGAAGAAGGACATCGCCGCCGTCGCCGCCAAGAAGAACGTGGTGTGCAAAGTGTCCGGCATCCCGGCCCACGCCAAGAAGGGGGAGTGGACGGCGGAGACGTTCGCCCCGGCCGTCAACCACACCATCGAAGTCTTCGGCTGGGACCGCGTCATGTTCGGCGGCGATTGGCCCGTCTGCACGATGACCATGACCTACAAGGAGTGGGTCGCCGTGCTGAAAGAAATCGTCAAGGACAAGAGCGAGGAGCAGCAAAAGAAACTGTTCCACGACAACGCCGCCAAGTTTTACGGCTTGTCTTGAGGGGGCGGTTTGTGAGAAGATAGAAAAACAACCTCACCCCCTAACCCCCTCTCCGAAGCGGAGAGGGGGGAC
>JAYUGD010000562.1:0-1630 GCA_043767785.1 Zavarzinella sp.
ACGCCGGCGGCGGGCGACCATCTCACCGCGTGGTGGGAGTGCGTCCCAAGCCCGTTGGCCGGGAAACCGGCTAACTCCCCGGGGCTACCCCGAGGGATTGGTTCGCAGTCGAGTTTGGGGCGACGGCACGGCGCTTCCGCTCGCGGAAGGACCGTGCCGTCCACACGAGACCGTCGGGCCACCCCACCACGCAACTTTTCCCATGACCAAAGCCGCCGCCACGTTCTTCCTGCGCAACTTCGCCGCGGCCCTCGTCGATGGCGAGTGGGGCGGCCAGGCTATGCATTCACGGGCGAGGACGGCGTGGCCGCGCGTCGCCCCCCGCAAGCGGGGCTGGCTCGGCAACATCCTCAAGGCGTTCCCCGAGAAGCCGGCGTTCGGAACACTTGTCGCGTGGCTCACGGAACAGCCCAAGTATTACCGCGTGCTGGTGCAGTCGGACTTCCAAAGCGTTCGCAGCAGAGCGATTACAATCCACCTGCCGCTTGCGGAAACCGGAGCGCGGGCTGTCCCCGTCACCGGCGCGTTGCCGGCCATCGCCAACTTCGGCCAACTCGCTTCCCAGCTACGGCTCACGCCGGGGCAGCTGACCGTTTACGCCGATGTGCAACGACTGAACCGACATCGGGCGTGGAGTGACAAGCGCTGCCCGTACAGGTACTGCGTCGTGAGCAAACGGGGCGTGGCACATCAAACCGATGTCCGACTCGGCCGCGTGTTGCGAACGCTCCATAACCAGCCGGTGCCTCTCGCACCCGCTCCCCAAACGCAGAGGAGCTTTTGGCGAAGAATGCTGTCAGCGCGCACCCTGCCGTCATCGCCCGTACCCTCATTGCCCGCCCCGACCCGGCTGTGCCGGCTGCTCGAAATCCCGAAGCCCCGCCTTAAGCGCTCTCAGCGATGGATTCTCGACGAAATCCTCGCACTCTTGCCGATCCACGACGCGGCCCACGGCTTCGTCCCCGGCCGCTCGATCCTCACCAACGCGGCGCTGCACACGGGTCAGGAAGTCGTCGTCCGATTCGACTTGAAGGACTTCTTCCCGTCGGTCCCCGCCTCGCGCGTTCGGGGGGGTCTTCGCCAAACTCGGCTACCCTCAAAGCGTGAGCCGCCTGCTGATGGGGTTGTGCACAACCGTTTGCATCGAGGACATCGAGTTCACCGACCCGAAACTCAGCGGCCTATGTGACCGCCCCCACTTGCCGCAGGGTGCGCCCACGTCGCCGGCGCTGGCGAACCTGTGCGCGTACCGCATGGACTGCCGGCTGGCGGGGCTGGCGAAGCGGTTCGGGGCGACGTACACGCGGTACGCCGACGACCTGACGTTCTCCGGCGACCACGAACTGCGGCGGACCCAACTGCGGCTGCGCAAGTGGGTGATTCGCGTCGTCACCGAGGAGGGGTTCACGCTCAATGCGGCCAAGACGCGGGTCAAAAGTCAGTCGGACCGGCAGACCGTCACGGGGCTGGTCGTCAACGTCAAACCGAACGTCCGGCGGCGCGACTTCGACTTGTTGAAGGCAATCCTGACGAACTGCGTGCGGCACGGGCCGGCGTCGCAGAACCGCGACAAGTTGCCGCACTACCGCGCCCACCTGCAAGGTCGCGTCGCCTTCGTGGCGAGTATCCA
>JAYUGD010000563.1:0-1628 GCA_043767785.1 Zavarzinella sp.
CGCACCAGACGGAAGCCCAAGTGTTGCAGGAACTCGAAAAGGCCCAGCCGGACCCCGGCGGCTTCTTCGAGTCCATCCCCGTGGCGGTGTTCGGCGACCGGGCCAAGAAGTATTCCCACGAGACGGCCGGCGCGGAAGTCCCCGCCGTGAAGACTCCCGGCCCTGTCAAGCCGCCGCCGGTCCCCGGCGCGGCGGCCGGACAGGTCGGCAAGGCGTTCCCGATCTGGCTGCTGCTTCTGGCCCCGGTCGTGCTGTGTATCATTCCCGGCTTCGCCGTGGCAATCGGGGCGTACTTCCTTCTAAAATGACGCGACACCCACGGGAGGGGACGCCGATGCGCTGGGCTTTGCTGGTCGGGATGGTCGGGGCCGGATTCGCGGGCGCCGCCGAGGACAAGGCGGCCGAGGTCTTCAACCCGAAGGCGCCGCCGCTGAAGATCGAGATCACGATCGACAAGGAGAACAAGGCCCTGCTGGACAAGGACCCGCGCAAGTACGTCAAGGTGACGTTCAAGGCGAACGACCTCGTCCTCAAAGACGTGGGGATGCACTTGAAGGGGGCCGCCGGCTCCTTCCGCAATTGGGACGACAAGCCGGCCCTCACGCTCAACTTCAACAAGTTCGTCAAGGGCCAGTTGTTCCACGGCATGGACAAGACGTACCTGAACAACTCGGTCCAAGACGGCTGCTACTTCAACGAGATCGTCGCCGCCGACGTGTTCGCCCGCGCCGGGCTGCCGACCGCCCGCTTCACGCACGCCCGCGTGGAACTCAACGGCCGCAAGGTCGGCATGTACCTGCTGAAAGAAGGGTACGACAAGGCGCTCCTGAGCCGCTTCTTCCCGGACAACACCGGCAACCTATACGACGGCGGCTTCCTGCAAGACATCGACGCCGCCCTGAAGCAAGACCGCGGCCCGACCACCGACCGCAAAGACTTGCAAGCGCTGCTGGCCGCCTGCCGCATCGCGGACGAGAAGAAGCGGTGGGAGGCCGTCAACAAGTTGATGGACGTGGAGAAGATGGTGTCCCTCGCCGCCATGGAGACCCTGACCGGGGATTGGGACGGCTACGCCCGCAACCGCAACAACTACCGCCTCTACCACGACCCGAAGTCGGACAAGTTCGTCTTCATCCCGCACGGCAAGGACCAACTCTTCCAGAACCCCGGCGACGCCCTCTGGCACGGCTGGCAGGGCATCGCCGCCGGGGCCGTCCTGAACCACCCGGAGGGGAAGAAGCTGTACATCGCCCGCATGAACGAGTTGATGAAGACCGTCTTCACCGCCGAGAGCATCAACAAGGTGATCGACGCCTATGTGCCGCGGGCCAAGGAGATCGCCAAGGAGATCGACAAGAACTACCCGAAGGAGTTCGAGAACCAGGCCACCGCCGAGAAGCAGCGCATCAAGGAGCGCATCGAGTTCGTGAAGAAGGAACTGCCGAAATTGAAGTGAGATGAGTGACCGAAAGACAATTTTTTAGCCACGGATCGAACACGGATGAAACACGGACAAAGACAGAAGAGAGGAGAAGAACTTCACCACAGAGGACACAGAGGGCACAGACGAAAGACAAGAAGAGAGAAGACATTTTCAAAATGCCTTTCCTCGGTTTTGGTTTTTCTCT
>JAYUGD010000564.1:0-4828 GCA_043767785.1 Zavarzinella sp.
GCCACCGATGTCCGATGACCGCCGATTGTAGTGACAGTCGGGGGACGCGCTCCGCTGCGCAAAGCCTCCGCGTCGCGGCTAACAAGACGGCCGACCCGCTCTAAGGCTCTTGTATATCGTTGTGCGACATTTCCCCGCCCGCGGTCAGTCTTCCACGCCCAATGATCCGGGATTTTCCCCGAATTGGGAAATCCGGACGGCGGGGCGGCTCAAATTCCCTAAGTCTCCTATTCGGTGTTTTCACGCGGCCGTTATTATTTTCCCCACCCCGAACATTCGGGACATGATGGCTTACCGGCGGCCCCGAGACAAGCAGCGAAAGACAAAGGGGCAAAGCCGGTAAAGCCGGACGGCGGGTTGTTTCGATGGGGAAGGGACGGCGGACTGGCGGGTCGGGTACAAGAGTTGCAGGAGGTTGGCCGCCGCCGGGGTTGCCGCGCGCGGGGGAGGGGCCGTATCCTCTCCCTTCACCGGCCGCGCGGGTCACGGAGGACGGGGGTTCATGCGGTTTATTCTCATTGATCGCGTCCACTCGTGGGAGGCGGGCAAGAGCCTGAAGGCCAGCAAGATTCTCACCCTCGGGGAAGAGTACCTTGCCGACCACTTCCCGACGTTCCCCGTGATGCCGGGCGTGATGATGCTGCAGGCCGCCGTCGAGGCGAGCGCGTGGCTGTGGCGGGTAACGACCGACTACAAGCACGCCGTCATCGTGATGCGCGAGGCGAAGAACGTGAAGTACGGCACGTTCATGCAGCCGGGGCACACACTAGAGTTGGGCACGGAACTGCTGAAGGCCGACGAATCGACGGCCACCTTCCGGGCCAAGGGGAACGTGGCCGGCGGCGGGCAGACGATCAGCGCCCAGTTCACACTGGCGGGATACAACATTGGGGACCGGTCCCCGGCGGGCGGCCCCGCCGACGAGCGGCTGGTGCGGCACTGGAAAGAACGGTGGGCGTGGCTCACCGGCGAAATGACCGGGCGGGCGGCGTGACCCTTCGGAAAGCGGCAACAGAGGCAGGAATGAGCCAGTTGAAGGACCAGACGGCGTTGGTGACGGGCGGCAGCCGGGGGATCGGGCGCGGGATCGTGCTCGCGCTGGCGCAGGCCGGCGCCAAGGTCGCCTTCGTGTACCACAGCAACAAAGTGGCCGCGGACACGCTGGTCACGGACGTCGCGGCCCTCGGCGGCGAGGCGGTCGCCATCCAGGCGGACGTGGCCGAGGCCGGCGCGGCGGCCAAGGCCGTCGAGCAGGTGCTGGGCCAGTGGGGCCGGCTGGACATTCTGGTGAACAACGCCGGCGTGATTAAGGACGGCCTGTTCCTGCGGATGGACGACGCCGACTGGAACGCCGTGCTCGACACGAACCTCGGCGGGACGTTCGCGTTCTGCCGGGCGGTGGCCCAGCAGATGGCCCTGAAACAGCGGTACGGCCGCATCGTGAACGTGTCGAGCGTCGCCGCCACGCACGTGAATGCCGGGCAGTGCAACTACTCCGCGAGCAAGGGGGCCGTGAACTCCCTCACGCGGGCCTTGGCGGTGGAACTCGGCAGCCGGAACGTGACGGTGAACGCCGTCGCCCCCGGGTTCATCGAGACGGACATGACCGAGGCGATCCGCGCCAAGGCCGGGGACTTCATCACGAAGAAGCTGATCCCGGCCCGGCGGCTGGGGAAGCCGGAAGACATCGCGGCGGCCGTGCTGTTCCTCGTGTCGCCGGGGGCGTCGTACATCACCGGGCAGGTGCTCACGATCGACGGCGGGCTGAGTCTCGGGGCCGTCTCGGGTTGACGATCAGTACATTCGGCCTGCCGGCGGGACCGGGCGGCCATCATGTTTTTTTAGGGAGGGCGGTTCGATGACGAAGGACGATATTTTCAAGAAGGTGGCGGCCACGATGGTGGAAGCCCTGAACGTCGATGAAGACCAAGTGACCCTCGCCTCCACGCTGCAAGGGGACTTGGGGGCCGAGTCCATCGACTTCCTGGATATCGTCTTCCGGCTGGAGCGGGAGTTCGGCATCAAGATCCCGCGGAACGAGCTGTTCCCCGAGTCGATCTTCCAAGGCGACCCGGACTTCGTGAAGGACGGCAAGGTGACGGCCAAGGGCCTGTCCGAACTCAAGGAAAAGATGCCCTACGCGGACTTCGCCGCCTTCGAGAAGAACCCGTCGATGGAAGGCATCAGCGACCTGTTCACCGTCGAACTGATCGTCCGCTACCTGCAAAGCAAGGTCGGCTGAACGAAAGACAGTCAACCACGAATAACACGAATAACACGAATGAAATCAAAAATTCCCATTTGATTTCATTCGTGTTATTCGTGTTATTCGTGGTTGAACGCTTTTCATATTTTTGCCCCGTTTTCCCGACCCCGGTGCCTGATGCGTTGGATCTGGATTGACCGCTTCACGGCCTTCGAGTCCGGCAAAACCGCGACGGCCGTGAAGAACCTGAGCTTGGCCGAGGACCACTTCGCGGACCACTTCCCCGGCTACCCGGTGATGCCGGCCCCCCTCATGTTGGAGGGGCTGGCGCAGACGGGCGGCATCCTCGTCGGCGAGGCCAACAACTACGCCAAGAACGTCATCCTCGCCAAGATCCCCAAGGCCAGCTTCCGGCGCGAGGCGTTCGCCGGCGAGAGCCTGACGTACACGACGAAACTGGAACAACTCAGCGAGGTCGGCGGGCTGGTCTCCGGGACCGTCCACGTCGGCGCCGAGCTAATTGGCGAGGCCGAAATTTTCTTCGCCCACGTCGATCCCAGCCAGACGAAAGACCTCCTCGGCGAAGAAAACTTCGTGTTCACCGGGCAGTTGCAGAAGATGCTCGGCCTGGCGAAGGCCGCGTCGAAAACGGCCGCCCAGTCGGCGGACCCGGCGTGACCGCGCCCGGCCGGCATTTCCCGGCCGGCCATTTCCCGGCCCCCCGTAGCCCGTCCCCCCCCGGCCGACTAAATTCAACCGTGCGGCGGTCGCCCCGCCCGAGCGAATTCCACAGGTGGACGAAATGGCAGGATCGGCCCGTCGCGCGGTGTTCACGGGGGTTGGCGTCATCACTCCCGTCGGGTCCGACCCGGCGACGTACTGGGCCTCCCTCTGCGCCGGCCGGTCCGGCGTCCGCCGGCTGACGTTCGCCGACCCGTCTCAATTGCCGTGCCAGATCGGCGCCGAGGTCTTGGACTTCAACCCCAAGAAGATCCTCTTCAACAAGGACCACCTGCGGGGCCTCAAGTTGATGGCCCGCACCGTCCAGATGGGGCTGTGCGCCGCCCACCTCGCGTTCAAGGACGCCGGCCTCGAAGTCGGCAAGATCGACCCTGAGCGGGCGGGCGTCGAGTTCGGGGCCGGCATGATCGCCAGCGAATTGGACGACATCGGCAAGGCGGCCCAGATCAGCTTGGCCACGCCGACCGGCCCCGTGGACGTGGGGACGTGGGGCCAGAAGGGGATGAAGGAAGTCCCGCCGCTGTGGATGCTCAAGTACCTGCCCAACATGCCCTCCTGCCACGCGTCGATCACGCTGGACTTGCGCGGGCCGAGCAACACGATCACCGGCAGCGACGCCGCCAGCCTGCTGGCCCTGAGCGAGGCCTACCACATCATCCAGCGGGACGCGGCCGACCTGTTCGTGGTCGGCGGGGCCGAGAGCAAGATGAACCCGCTGAGCCAGACCCGGCACAACCTCTTCCAAGACCTGACCCGGCAGACGGCCGACCCGGAGACGGCCGTGAAGCCGTTCGACCGCGACCGGGCCGGCACCGTGCTGGGCGAGGCCGGCGCTTGCGTGATCCTCGAAGACCTGGCCCACGCCCAAGCCCGCGGGGCGCGCATCGACGGCGAACTGGTCGGCTTCGCCAGCGGCCTGGACCGCGCCCGCGACGGCAAGGGCATGGCCGTCGTCATCCGGCGGGCGCTGACGTACGCGGGCGTCACCGCGGCGGACGTGGACCACGTGAACGCCCAAGGCCACGGCACCCCGCGCGGCGACCGCTGGGAGGCGAAAGCCATCACCGAGGTCTTCGGCCCGGAGACGCCGGTGTGGGCGATCAAGGCCAACGTCGGGGCCAGCGGCGCCGCCTCCAGCCTCGTGGAACTGGTCGGCAGCATCCTCGCCCTCAAGTACGGCCAACTCCCGCCGACGCTCAACCACGCGAACCCCGACCCGGAGTGCCCGGTCCACGTCCACACAAAAGGCCTGCGCCCGGTGACGAAGCCGTACGCCGTGAAGATCAGCTTCACGGACGCCGGCCAGACGGCCGTGGCGGTGATCCGGAAGTGGGAGGGGTGAGCCATGACGCTGGAAGCCATTCTCAATCTGGTCCGGCAACTGTCCGACGCGGACAAGCAAATGCTGGCGGACGCCATCAACGCCGAGTTGGAACCGGAGCCGGATTGCCCGGAGTTGTCGGACGAGACGAAGCGGATGATCGAAGAACGCATTGCCCGGTTGGACGCCAACCCGAACGGGAATTATCGCACCTTGGATGAGATCGGAGCCGCGGCGCGGGCTCGGTGGGGTCGCTGACATGTTGCCGTACTTTTTCGCGCCCGAAGCGGAGCGGGAATTCGACGAGGCGTTTGATTATTATGAACGGCAGTTGCCCGGCTTGGGCGACCGCTTTCTCGATAACGTCACTCGAACCGTCGAATTGATTTGCCGGATGCCTACGGTGGCCGCGTGCATTTTCTTGGACGCCCGCCGGCGGTCGCTGAACCGCTTTCCTTATGTAGTGATTTATCGAGTCGTGAACGACACGGTCCAGGTGATTTCCGTCTTCCACACGAGCCGGAACCCGGACATTTGGAAGTCGAGAGTGCCCGCGTCGG
>JAYUGD010000565.1:0-4819 GCA_043767785.1 Zavarzinella sp.
ACACCACGGTGGCTTCCGGGGTGAGATTCGTCTCCAGCACTTGCATGGCCCGCAGGAGCCGCAGCGTGTCACCGTACAAGTCGTTCTCCGGCTTAGACAAGCCGTCGCGCTCGAATGTCTCCAACAGGACGCGGACGCGCTCTTCCCCCTCGGCCCCGAGCTTCGGCCGGCCTTTTTCTTGCAACAGTTCCATGCCGCGGTAGCCCGTCTTCGCCAGCGCCCGCCGGGCCGCCTCGCGGACGCGGAACTCGTCACTGTCCAAGTTGAGGATGGTCTTCCGCAACCCGTCCCGCTCCTTGTCCAAGTTCGTGATCGCGTCCAACAACGTCCTGCTTGTTTCGTTGGCGAGGAGGTCGGTCAACGCCTGATGCCCGGCGAGGGGATTGATCGAATCGAGTTGTTGCCAAGCGTCCGCGAACGGCATGGCCTTGCGGGCTTCCGCGTCGTCCGCCAACTTCCAGACGATGACCCGCCCGGCCGCGTCCCCGGCGGCGAGTTGCCGGCCGGCCGGGTCGAACGCCAACCCCTTGATCTCCCGCCGGTGGGCGGTGAACTCCCCGAGCAATTTTCCCGTGGCGACGTGCCACGCCCGCACGACCGGCGACGGCTCGCGGGTGCCGAAGGCCACCGTCGCCCCGTCCGGCGAGAACGCGAAGGCGGAAATGTCCCCGTCGTCGAAGCGCCGCTCGAACGCCCGGTAAATCTGGGCGGTGTTCACGTCGAGCAACACCAACCGCCCGCCGCTGGCCACGGCCAATAGTCGGCCGTCCGGACTGAAGCCCAGTGGGATGTCGTTCTTGTGGGGAAACCGCTTCGAGACTTTCTTGTCCAGCGTGCCGTCCGGTTTGAGATTGGCAATTTGTACCGACCCGGACGGCGACGAGACGGCGATCATCCGGCCCGTCGGGGATAGAACCAACCCCGCCGTCTTGATCTCATCCAACTTCACGGGGACTGGCTTCGCCTCTCGGTCCGCGAGGAGGGCGGCTTTTTCACCGGGCGTCCAAAAGACGAGCCGCGACCCGCCGGCCGTCACGCGCGGGTGCCCGCCCGGATTCGCGATGCCGCCCCGCTTGGTGAGCTTACCGTCCGCGGTCGCCCAGCGGTCGAACGACTGCTTTGAAACAACGCCGAAGGCTTTGGCGTCCGGCACGATGTGCGTGAAATCGTCCGCAAGTCGCCCGGCCGCGACCGCCGGCGCGTTTTTGGTGGTTGACCATCGCGTCACGTCCTTCCCGGCGACGATCACCAACTCGCCGCCCGATTCGTACCAGAGGGAGTGAATTTCCGGCCCCGGCGACGTCCACGCGGCCGCCGCCGAGTCGGGAACTTTATTTTCGAGCCGCACCGGGAAAGCGGGGGCGGCGCCATGGAACGTCACGGCGAACACGGCGCAACAGAGAAGACGCCTCATGGGGCAGCCCTCGGCGAGAGAAGAACTTATGCCAAAGAACGGACGAGTGGACGAAAACTGACCGGAAACGGCCGCCATTACCCGCCCTCGACATGTTTTGCCGAAGTGGGCGGCCGCGGAGTTGTAACGCTGCTGTAAACAACCACTCACGCCATCCTGACAAGACTCGTTCGCTCGGGTAGAGTGTAGCCCATCGGCCCTCACCTCTTCCCAAGAGAACTTCCATGTTGAAGAAACTTGCCGTCGGCTTGTTCCTGACGGCCCTCGCCACCGCGGGCGTGTTCGCCCAGCGCGGCAAAGGCCCGCCCCTCGCGCCCGCTGTTGCGGCGGTGCAACCCCTCGGCGAAGACCTCCCCGTCGTCAACGGGCAACTCAAGGCGGCCCAGAAGCTGCCCATCACGCAAGTCGTGCTGTTTAACAGCGGCGTCGGCTACTTCAGCCGGTCCGGCGAAGTGGAGGGGGACGCGCGCGTCGATCTCCAGTTCTCGGCCGCGGACATCAACGACCTCATCAAGTCGCTGATTATCAAGGACGCCAAGGGGAAGTCCGTCCCCCTGCGGTACGACAGCCAGGAGCCGATCGAAAAGACGCTCAAGAGCTTCGCCGTCGACCTCAGCAGCAACCCGTCCTACGGCCAAATCCTGAACCAGATGCGGGGGCAGAAGGTCGAACTGACGCTCTCGACCACCAACCCGACCTTGAGCGGCCTGCCCGGCACGCTCTCCGGCGTCATCATCGGCATGGAGACGGCCCACCGGGCGCTGATGGCCGCGTCCCCGGCCGCGACCGAAATGGAACTGCTGAACCTCTCGTGCGCCGAGGGGCTTCGCAGCGTCCCCCTCTCGGCCGTGCAGCGGATCCGCTTCCTGAACCCCAACGTCGAAAACGAGTTCAAGCGGGCCTTGGACGTGGTCGCCGTCGGGCATGACAGCCTCAAGAAGACCGTCCACCTCGGCTTCCAAGGCGAAGGCAAGCGAGAAGTGAAAGTCGGCTACGTCGTTGAGAACCCGATCTGGAAGACCAGCTACCGCCTGGTCAAAGCCGAGGACGGCAAGTGGCGGCTGCAAGCGTGGGCCAACGTCGAGAACACCAGCGACGACGACTGGAACGACATCAAGCTGACGCTCGTCTCCAGCCGGCCCATCTCCTTCCAGATGGACCTCTACCCGCCGCTGTTCATCCCGCGGCCCACGGTCGAGCCGGCCCTGTTCGCGTCGCTGCGCCCGCCGACGTACGGCGGCCCGGTGACGAACATGGCCATCAACGCCCCGAATTTCGGCATGCAAGGCGGCGCCGGCTTCGGCGGCAACGGTGGCGGCGGCAACGGTGGCGGCGGCAACTCTGGCAACGGCGCGATGAACCCGATGATGAATGGAAACGGCGGCGGCCAAGGGCTGACAGGCTTCGGCGGCGGCCAGTTCGGCGGCGGCCAGTTCGGCGGCAACGGCATCAACTCGTTCAATAACCGTTACCAGAACGACAAAGCCAATTACATCGACAACAACTCGAAGCTCTCCTTCGAGCAGCTACAAGAACGCCGCAACAATCCCAATGCCAACAACGACCCAAATGCGCCCGGCAAGAAGGTGCAACAGGCCCAACAGCTCGGTAGCGCGCTGACCAACGTGGACCCGGAGTTCATGGACCGCGTCCGGGCGGCCGACGAACTCGGCCAGCCGGCCCGCTATAGCATTGACCAGAAGGTGACGCTCCCCCGGCAGCAGTCGATCATGTTGCCGATCCTTGACGAGGAAATCGACGCCACGAAGGTCAGCATTTACAACGAGCGCGTCCACGCCACGCGGCCGCTGCACGGCGTCAAGATGAAGAACAAGACCAAGCAGGCCCTGATGAGCGGCCCGGTGACGGTGTACGAGGGGGACCAGCCGTACAGCGGCGACGCCCGCATTCTCGACCTGCAACCCGGCGAAGAACGCTACCTCAGCTACGCCCTCGACTCGGGCGTGGAGATCAAGCCGTTCGACCGCGTGACCCCCGGCCCGGAAATGCGCGTGAAGATGGAAAACGGCCGCCTGGAAGTGCGCTACAAGCAACGGCAGACGCGGACGTATGTGATTACGAACCGCGCCCCCGAGCCGCGGAAGGTGATCCTCGAACAGACGATCCGCAACGGCTGGTCGCTGGTCAGCCCCAAGGAACCTGATGAGACGACGACCGAACTGTACCGCTTCGCCGTGGACGTGAAGCCCGGCGAGACGGTGAACTACGCGGTGAGCGAAGAACTGCCGCGGATGGAGCCGTTCGTCATCGCCAAGCAGGCCGACTGGACCGGGTTCGCCACGTCGCTCGGCTTGGACGTGTGGACCGACGTGCAGCGCAACCCCGAAGACGGCATGACGCTGCAAGTGGTGAACAACCAACTGCACGTCACGCACAAGGACCGCCGGACGACGAAATACTTCTTCCGCAACAACGTGAATCAAGACCGCATCGTGTGGCTGGAACACAACGTCCCGGCCGACCGGAAATTGATCGGCGACCAGAAGCCGGTGGCGGACAACGCCAACCGCTACGTCATCAAGTTGGACCTGAAGAAGGACCAGATCCTCACGTCCACGGTGGTGGAAGAGTTCCGCAACGCCAAGCCGGAAGTGTTGGCCATGCAGAACATCGGCCGGTACGCCACCCCGCCGGACGCGGACAACCCGGTGCCGCCGGACCGTTTCATCACGGAACTCGGCTTCGACGTGTGGACCTCCCCGCGCCCCGAAGCCCCGATCCTGACGAGCGCCCGGTTCGCCAAGTCGCAGTTGTTCACCGAGGAGAAGGAACTGACAACGACGGTGTACCACATCCGCAACCGCACGAACGAAGCGAAGAACTTCATCCTCGACCACCAAGTGAAGCCGAAGTGGGATGTCGTCGGTGACGCCAAGCCGGTGGACGGCCTCCAGCGCTGCGTGCAATACTCCGTGGTGGCGGCCCCGAACGTGACGACCAAGCAGGCCGTCAGCGAGCAGCGCGCCGTCTCCAAGCAGGAGAAGATGACCGACATTTCCAACGAGCGGCTCAAGGAGATCGTGGCCGCCGCCAACGTGAAGCCGGACGTGAAGGAGAACTTGAAGAAGGCTCGGGCGATGGTGGTTTCCACGCAACAACTGGACGGGGAGATTGTCAGCCTCACCGCCAGCAACAAGAGCGTGAACGAGGAGCAGGCCCGCCTGCGAACCAACCTGCAAAACCTGCCGCCCACGAGCGAACTCTACAAGCGCTACATCACCAAGCTGGACGAGTCCGAGACCGCCTTGGAAGGCGTCCAGAAGTTGGCCAAGGAAAAGGCTGCCGCCAAGAGCAAGGTGGAACGGGAGCTTCAGGAACTGCTGGAGAAGCTGTCGGCGGGCGAGCAGTGAGTGATAGCCCGAAAGCCCGCGGACGGCCGTCCGC
>JAYUGD010000566.1:0-12900 GCA_043767785.1 Zavarzinella sp.
CGACCGACGTGGGGCAAACGAGCAAGACGGGCCGAGTCTCGCCGTCGTCGCGGGCGGTCTGGATGGCCGCGAGCATTTGGGCCGACTTGCCCAAGCCCATGTCGTCCGCGAGGCAGGCCCCCAAGCCGCACCGCCGCAGGAACGTGAGCCACGAATGCCCGCGAAGTTGGTACGGCCGCAGCGTGCCGGCGAACGCGGCCGGGGCGGGCAACTCGGTCAGGGTCCCGTCGCCGCGGAGTTGTTTGAGGAACTCGCCCAACTTGCCGCTCGCTTTGACGGACTTCACCGGCAGCCCGTTCGGCCCGTCGGCCGCCCCGAGGGACATTTTCAGGGCGTCCCGCAGGGTCACGGCGGCCTTGGCGTTCTTCTTCCAGAAGTCGAGGGCGTTCTTGATGTCCTCCGCGTTGACCTGCACCCACCGGCCGCGGACGTTGACCAGCGGCGACTTCAACGCCGCGAGGGCTTCCAGTTCGGCGAGCGTCAATTCCGCGTCGCCGATGGCCACCTTCCAGTCGAACATCACCAACTCGTCGAGGGACATGCCGCCGCCGGCCGAAAACTTCTTGCCCCCTTTCGCGGTGGCCGTGAGGTGCAGTTGCTTCACCCCGGTGCGGGTCCACCACGCGGGGAGCAGTACGCCGAAGCCGGCTTGTTCGAGCAGCGGGGCCGACTCCGTGAGGAAGCGGTTGGCCGCCCCCGCGTCCCCGGTGAAGACTCCGGGGGCGGCCGTCGCCAAGCTGGCGTCCACGTCCGGCGACAGTTTCGCCGCTTGGCCGAGGGTCGTCAGCAGGAACTCGCGGGACGGGAGTTTCACGGCCCCGCCCGGTTTCGGCTTCCACGCATCGGCGACGGGGATCAACAGACTCGGGTCGTGTTCCGCCTGTAATAGATAGCGCACGGTCCACGAGTCGGACTGTTCGGCCGGCTCTTCCAAGCGAAAGCACAGGCGGAATCCGGCCCCGGTCGTGACTGTCAACGGGCGTCGCCAATCGTCCAGCGACCGGGTGAGGTCCTCGGTCTCGGCCGCCGAGAAAACCAACAGGCCGTCGGCCGCCCGCAAGGTGTGCAGCCAGCGGTCGTGAATGCTGTCGAACCGCGTGGAAGCGACTTCCGGCGGCTGTCCCGCCCGGACGAGGTGATCGACGGCGAAGGTCAAGAAGTCGAAAAGCACGTCCGCGGCCGGCGTGGCGGGTTCATCGTCGGGCGTAACGGTCGCGGCGCGGCACACGGCCGGCATGGCGGCGGCCAACTCGCGGAAGCGGGTACGGTCCGGCCCGCCCAGATGCGGCGTCCAAACGGCCCGCAAGCCCGTCGCCGAGCGCGAGGCGCCCGGGAGAAATTGTTCGCGGGCCACCAGCCCGGCCGCGAAGCGCAACGCCACCGCCCAATAACGAAGCGCCGGGCCGACCAACACCCCCGGCGCCAACAGTGGCTGATCCACGGCCGTCAAAAGCAACTCCGCCGCCTTCGCCGGCGCCAACGGCAGCACGGGGACTTTCCATCCCGCGATATGGACCGCCTCCCCGTCGTCGGGCACGGGTCCGATCAACGGGTGAGAGGCGACGGGCCGCCCTTGACTGGTCGGCAACCAGATGGCCATCGCGGCCGGGCCGTCGGCCGTTGATTTCGCCGCCGCCAAGGCATCGGTCAGTTCCGCCGTGGAAGCGGCGAACGGGTGACGCGCGGAGCGCGAGCGCGATTTGGCCGGAGTTGATGGTTCGGGCCGCTCGGCCTCGCCCCACGCGAAGAACCGCCCGTCGAGAATCATGGCATGGACAGCGATCACGAAAACCCCTTCCCCTCACCCCGTGAACGGCCGAAACAACTTTCGCGTCCACGGCTCGAACGGCTTGCGGACATCGACGCGGACCACGACGTGGAGTTCCGCGCCGCCGTTCACGGTAAGCCGTAACACGCCCTCGTAAGACCGCCCGGCTTGCAGCAGCCCGGAATCTACCTCGAACAACACCTCGGCCGCCCGGCCGCCGGCGACGATCGGCTCGACGGGCTTCAGCCACATGGCGTCACTCTCGGCCGTCGCGTAGATCCACTTCCTCGCGGGCGTCGTGAGCGTCACGCCCCGCGTGATTCGCTCTGGGAACTCACAGGTGCAATCGACGGTCGATTGCTCGGCGGTCACGGCAGGGACGGAAGAGAGTTTATACGCCTCGAAGTATTGCTGGACCGCCCCGAGCAACGGAGCCAGCGGTCCGCGGATCGGAAACTCCCACCCTTCTTGCCGGAACAGTTCGGCCACGTCGCCGTCTTGCATCCACTTGGCCGCCTTCTTCGGATTCGCCAGCATCACCTTGGCCAAGTCGAACGGGTCGCTGACGGCGAAGCCGTGGAACGGGACGCCCGAGAGCGTCATGTCGGCCTGCACAGGGACTTCCACCGTGCCGCCGTTGCTCTGCACTTTCAGCTTGGCGAAGAAACTTCCGGCCCCCGGCAGGGCCTTGGGGTCGATGGTCAGTTCGACGGCCTGCTCGGGCCGCGCCCGCAGCCGGGTCGTCCCCAGCTTCAGCCAGCGCACGTCGTCCATCACGCTCAGGTCGCCGGTGAGCAACCCCGCCCCGCGGTTGATGACTTGCAGCATGACTGTCCGCGGCGGGCCTTTGTGCAGGTCGGCGAAGTGCAGGCGGCGCGGGGCCACGTCGAGGGCGGGCTTCACGGGGACTTGGCAAGGCAGGCGTTCGAGGAAAAGTTGCAGCGCCATGTCCGCGTCCGGCTCGGGAGGCGGGACCAGCGCCGCCAAGTCGTCGCGGTGAATGCGGGCGAAGAACCGCTGAAAGTCGTGCCGCACCAAGGCGTTCCTGGCCTCGGCCCAGTCGGCCAAGCAGCCGCGCGCCAAGTCGTCCACGGTCCGGCACGGCCGCCGGCCGTTGAAGGTCCATTCTTGGGAGAACGACGACGCCGACGCGGCGAGGGCCGCGCCGTCGAAGTAGCAGTACGCGGCCCCGCGCGGGTTCATCCGGTGACAGCGCCCGCACCGATGCATACGCCCGATCCGTTAGAATCTCTGGGTTGCCTCATTTTACAGGATTTCGCCGATGCCCGCCGAGAAGGCCACCGGGATCGTGGTTCGGACGACGGACTGGAGCGAGACCAGCCGCATCGCCACCATCTGGACGCGCGAACTCGGCAAGGTGCATGTCCTGGCGAAGGGGGGCCGGCGGCTCAAATCGAACTTCGAGGTTGCCCTTGACCTCCTCACCGTCTGCGGTATCGTCCTGCTCCGCAAGTCGTCCGGCGGGTTGGACCTGCTGACCGAAGCGCGGGTGGAAGAACGGTTCCCCGGCCTGCGGGGGAACTTGCAGGCCTTGTACGCCGGGTACTACGTCGCCGAATTACTGAGCGAGGGGACGCAGGACTACGACCCGCACCCGGCTTTGTACGACGCCTCGCTCGACACGCTGCGGAAGCTGTCGGCCGGGGGGAACGCGGCCGCCTTGGCGACCGCGTACGAACTGGCGTGGCTGGCCGAACTCGGCCTGAAGCCGATTTTGGACCGCTGCGCCCACTGCGGCACGGACCGCCTGACGGCGGGGTACATCGCCTTAAGCCCGACCGCGGGCGGGGTGGTGTGCGGGGCCTGTGAAACGGGATTCAACGACCGCCGGCCCGTCTCCATGGACGGGCTGGTGTGTCTGAACGAGTTGGTGATGGGCGAACTGCCGGCCGCCGGCCGGGACGTTCGAGACGTGATGGGGTTTTACATCAGTTCAGTCTTGGGGCGCCGGCCCCGGATGCTGAACTTCATCGCGGGTGGGTAGGCACGGCACGGGGGAGACGCCATGCGTTTGGGTCGCGCGACATTCGGGCTGGCGCTGGGCGGGGCGGCGCTCCTCTCGGCCGGGTGCCGGGGCACGGGCGGGTCGTCGTTCGAGATGCCCCGCGTCTTCGGCAAGACCCCGGCCTCGGACGTGAAGCAAGTCGGGTACAAGGACGGTGACGACACCGCCGCCGCCTCTCCGGCGATGGCCGCCGCCGACGGCCTCTTCCGCGAGGAGCAGTACGAGAAGGCCGAGAAGCTCTTCTCCGACATCGCGGACGACACCAAGCAGCGGCCGGAAGTCGCCGAGCGCGCCCGGTTCTACCACGCCGAGGCGCTGCGCAAGCAGGGCTACTACCCGAAGGCCGTGGACGCCTACCACAAACTCCTGTTGGACTTCCCGTCCGGCGTGTACCGCGGCCAAGCCGTCGGGCAGATGTACGCCATCGCCATGGAGTGGCTGCAGCCGGCCCGGGACGAACTCCTGGCCGCCGCCAAGCCGGACGCCCCGAAGCCCAAGAAGAGCTGGACCGAGCACGTCATCCCGGTGAACTTCGACCGCAAGCTGCCGACGATGGACGCCGAGGGCCGCGCCCTGCAGACGCTGGACCGCGTGTACTTCAACGACCCTAGCGGCCCGTTCGCGGACAAGGCGCTGTTCACCCTCGGCCAAGTGAACTACCTGCGCAACAACTACCGCGAGGCGTCCCGGTACTTCCAGCAGTTGGTCGAGACGAACGACAAAAGCCCGCTGCGGGACGAGGCCCTGCAACTGGCGATCGTCACCAAGAACAACAGCACCGGCGGCCCGCTGTACGACGGCCGGGACACCGCCGAGGCCATGCGGCTGATTAACATGGCGAAGGCCACCAGCCCGAAACTGGCGAACGAGAACAGCAAGTTGCTCGATCAACAGGCCGTCGCCGTGCGGTATCAGCAGGCCGAGAAGGACTACGAGACGGCCGAGTTCTACCGCCGCACCGGCCACCCCGGCTCCGCGTGGTTCTACTACGAACTGGTGATCCGCCGGTACCCCGGCATCGGGACATTCGCCGAGACGGCCGCCGTCCGGCAGCGCGAATTGAAAGTCGAATCAGACGAGTTGTCGGACCCGTCGGCCGGCACGTCGTCGAAATGGGTTTGGAAGAAGTACGTCCTCGGCCACCAACAGCCGGTCGTGAAGGCCGCCCCCGAGACGCCGGACATGAAGGAACTCCCGACGACCCGGCCCGCCCCGGTGGTCCCGGCCGGGCAGGCCAACATCCCGCAAGACATCCGCCCCCGGCAGTAACGCCCCCGAGAAGACGCATGGCACGGCCGACCACTCCCGCGTTCGCGATGACCCGCCGGCAGGCCCTTCGCGGCCTGCTCGGCCTCGGCGCCGGGCTGGCCCTCGGGTGCAAGTCCGGCGGCAACTTCGGCTTCCTTGGGTACAGCTCCGAGCCGAACTACGACCCGGAAATCCGCACGGTGTACATGCCGATCTTCAAGACGGCCGTCTTGGAGACGACGCCGTACCGCGGCATGGAGTTCAAGCTCACCCGCGAAGTGATTGCGCAACTCGAAGCGAAGACGCCGTTCAAAGTCGTCTACGACCCCGAGGGGGCCGACACCGAGTTGCAGGGGACCATCGTCTCGCTGCGCAAAACGATCCAGAACCGGACGCCGTTCAACGAGGGGCGCGACATCGAACTCGCCTTGGGCGTGGAAATCGTCTGGCACGACCTGCGGCCGGGCCGCGAGGGGAAAATCCTCACCAACCCGCAGCCGAAGAAGTCGGCCTTCGACGCCGCCGCCGACACGTTCGACCCCCTCAACCCGCCGCCGCCGGACAACCCGCAGCGCCCCCGGCCGGTCTACCTCTCGGACAGCGGCCGCGTGGTCCCCGAGTTGGGCGAATCCAGCACGACCGGCTTGGACATGGCCATCAAGGGGGTGGCCGTCAAAATCATCTCCGCGATGGAACGGCCGTGGTGACGCGGATCATGCGTGGCCGGTTACAATAAGCGTTAATGGAAGCCCGCGGGCCTCGTCATGCGTGTCTGGAACTGCCGGGACTTCTCGCTCCCCGTCGGCGGCCGCCCGCTCGTCATGGGCATCGTCAACGTCACGCCGGACAGCTTTTCGGACGGCGGCCAGTTCAATGCCGCCGACCTCGCCGTCGCCCACGCGGAACGGTTGTTGGCCGAGGGGGCCGACATCCTCGACATCGGCGGCGAATCGTCCCGGCCGGGCGCCCTGCCCGTTTCCGCCGAGGACGAATTGGCCCGCGTGCGGCCGGTCGTGCGGCGGCTGGCCCGGCCCGGCGTCGTGATTTCCGTGGACACCGTGAAATCGTCCGTGGCCCGCGCCTGCCTGGACGCCGGGGCCGCCATCATCAACGACATCTCGGCGGCCACCCTCGACCCGGCGATGGCCGACACCGTCCGAGAATATGGGGCCGGCCTCGTCATCATGCACATGCTCGGGACGCCGCGCACGATGCAGCTTTCACCGGCCTACGGCGACGTGGTCACTGAGGTGAAGGCGTATCTCGCGGATCGGCTGCATCATCTCGAAGCAGCCGGGCTGGACCGCTCCCGCCTCGCCATCGACCCGGGGATCGGCTTCGGCAAGACCGCCGCCCACAACCTGCGGCTGATCCGCGAGCTGGGGGCTTTTTCCGGCTTGGGCTGTCCCGTCCTCTTGGGCGTTTCCCGCAAGCGGTTCATCGGCGACATCACGGGCAAGCCACCGATCGAACGGCTATACGGCTCGCTGGCTGTCGCCTGCCACGCCGCCGTCCTGAACACGGCCCAGATTCTGCGCGTCCATGACGTTGGGCCGACCGTGGACGCGCTGAAGATGCTTGTTGCCCTCAGCGGAAATCCGCCCCCCCCCGGCCCCCCCTTGGCAGGGGGGGAGGAAGAAAGTGGCCCCCCCTTGGCAGGGGGGGAGGAAGACGGTCGCCAACCGTCGGCTTTGGCGAACGTCGGGGACCGGATTTCCTCCCCCCCTGCCAGGGGGGGGCCGGGGGGGGGCGAACCGGGCAAAGACTGCATCAACTAACGAGCTCATCTTCGCCGCGCTACAATAACCGTTTGGGACTCTCTGGGGAATCACCTCGTGGCCGACGCTTCGCTTCAAACGCTTTGCCGCACCCTCGCCGAACAAGCCCGCACCGCTTCCGAAGCCCTCGCCACCGTGACGCGGGCGGCGAAAGATGCGTGGCTGAAGCGCGGGGCTGACGCCTTGGAACGCCGGGCCGATGAGATCGTGGCGGCCAACGCCCGCGACCTCGCCGGGGCGGTCGATCTGTCCCCCGCCATGCGCGACCGCCTGAAACTGACGCCCGAGCGCATCAAGGCGGCGGCCGAAGGAATGCGGCAAGTGGCCGCATTGCCCGACCCGGTCGGGCAGACGTGGGACGGTAGCATCCGGCCAAACGGGCTGCACGTCCACAAGGTCAGCGTGCCGCTCGGCGTGATCTTCTTCCTGTACGAGTCCCGGCCGAACGTCACCGTGGACGCGGCGGCCTTGGCAGTGAAGTCCGGCAACGCCATCATCCTCCGCGGCGGCAAGGAGGCATTTCACTCCAACACGCTGCTGCACCGCATTCTCGCGGACGAGTTGGCAAACTGCGGGCTTCCCCCAAATGCCGTGCAACTCGTCCCCACGCTCGACCGCGACGCGGTGGGCATCCTGCTGAAGCTCAACGAGTTCATCGACTTGGCCATCCCACGCGGCGGCGAAAGCCTGATCCGGCGCGTCGCCGCGGAGGCGACGATGCCCGTCTTGAAGCATTACTTGGGGACTTGCCACGTTTACGTGGACGCCGCGGCGGACCTGGCGATGGCCGAGCGAATCGTCGTCAACGCGAAGTGCCAACGGCCGGGGGTGTGCAACGCGATGGAAAGCCTGCTCGTCCACCAAGCGGCGGCGGATGGGTTTATCCCGCGGGTTGGGCAAGCGCTCAAAGAACGGGGGGTGGAGGTCCGGGGTTGCGAAATCACCAGAAGTTACCTGTCTTCCGCGCCTTTGGCCACGGAAGCGGATTACGCGGCTGAATACTCCGATTTGATCCTGTCGATGAAAGTCGTGCCCAACATTGAGTCGGCGATTGCCCACATCCGCCGCTACGGGTCGAAACACACGGACGCGATTGTGACGGGCGACCTGACGGCCGCCCGGAAATTCGTGAGTGAAGTCGACTCGGCGGCCGTGGTGGTGAACGCCAGCACGCGATTCAACGACGGGTTCGAGTTGGGGCTGGGGGCGGAGATCGGGATCAGCACCGACAAATTCCACGCCCGCGGCCCGTGTGGCTTACAGGAACTGACGACGTACAAGTACGTCGTCTTTGGCGACGGCCACCTCAAGGAATGAGGGGGCCGTCGGGGAGACGGGATGCTCGCCGCCGCCTTGATCTTGACGGCCGCCGTCTCGGCCTTGTATGTCAGCCGCCGCCGCCGGGCGGGGCGACGCCGGCGGGCCATGCTGGCCGCCGACACCGGGTTTCGGACCCCGGCCCCCCATTTTCTCCGACCCGACCGGACCCCGGCGCGGGAAGCGGCCCACGCTTCCGTCCCAGGAGCGATCGCCTTGAACTCTTCGCACCCCGCCCGCGTCCGCCCCGGCCACCGCTGCATGGACGAGATCCGCCGCCGCAGCCACGTCGATTTCGGCGGCGCCCTGACGTACTTCGAGGGGCAGCTTCACCGCCGCGTGTCCGATAGCCCGCTCGAACAAGTCCGCTACTGGATGGACTTGGCCGAAGGGGTTCGCGCCCTGAACATGCCGGAAGCCATCCCCGCCCTGCTCCGCCGCGTGGACGAGGCGTTGGACCTGCCGACGGGCGAGGGCTTCGCCGTCGAAGTTGTCACCTTCCCGGCCTTCGCGGAGTTCCTGCACGACCCACTCAGCCGAGAAGGCCAAGCCGGCCTGCGGGCCTTGCGGGTGGTCATGGAGGGCATTCGCCTCAACCGCATTCCGGTGGGCGTGTACGCCGAGGCCGCCTTCGGGGACGCCGTCCGCCGGTTGGCCGAGAACTGCCCGAACGCGACGAATCCCCGGTTGGCCTTGGTGTTCATCGAGGCCATGCGGCACTGCCGGCAGACGTACCACACGTCCCCGGCCTTCCGGGAAGACCCGGTGCGGCGGCAAACGGTGCGCTGGCAGAACGCCTTCATGCGGGACGCCGAGCCGGTGATGCGGGAGTACCTGCACGACTTGGGGACGGACTTGGTGCGGATGCTGCCGACCGCGAACGGCCGGGCGATCCGCGAGATTTTGCAGGCCATCAATGAACTGCACATCGACTCCGACGAAGGCGTGCTGACGCTGCTCGGCGAGCCGGACTTCCCGTACCGGGCCGAGGCGGTCGCTTGCCTGCGGTGGTCGCGGTCGGCGATGGCCGCCAGCCTGCTGTGCGGCATGGTCAGCCACGCGACGCACGGCGGCCGAAGCCCGAAGTGGCTGCGCCGGCTCGGCGTCGGCCAAGCGGACTGCACATCCGTTGATGTGGAAGCCGGCTTGGCCGCCCTGCGGGGCCACCCCGGCGAAGAAGCGGAAAAAGTATTGTTGGCCTGCGTCGCCCACACGGACGCCGCTTGGCGCCTGAGCGCGATGCGGAGCATGGGCTGGTGGGAGCCGGTGCGCCGGGCCGAAGTGCTCGGGGCGATCCGGGCCGGCAAGCAAGACCCGCAGCCGGCCGTGCGCCGAGCCGCCTTGGCCGCCGCCGCCCGCCTCGGCGAGTGCGCCGCCCTGCAAACCCTGCGGGAGATGCTCAACCGCGAGAACCTGCACCAAGTGCAGGACGCCATTCAGCTTTGCAAGACCGAAGGCTTGTCCTGGATGTGGCCGGAACTCGACCAACTGACGGAGACGGACAACCCGCACATCGTCAGCGAGGCGTGGGAGGCCATCGAGCGCATCCGCGAAGAGTTCATGGGACCGATCGGCTGACTCCGAAGAACTATTCTCTTGTCCACCGCCGTCAGGCGGTCATGTTGGAGTTCCGCTTTTAAGCGGTCTTGGACCTGACACGCACGGGTGGCCGGCGAACCGAGTCTTCGAGGGTTCGCCTTCGTGGGTGACGGCTACACTCCCCCGGGGTCGGACCCTCGAAGACTCGGTCCTCCCGCCTACTGCGACGGGGAGGTCACAGACCGCTTAAAAGCGGGACTCCAACCCGACCGCCTCACGGCGGTGTTCTGCGGAAACACCTGCCGGCCCAAATCCCCAAGATTGGCTAAACTCCGGCCGTCGTCGCGGCCGATGAAGACTCAATAGGTATTTTACGGCCGCCTTGGCGGACACCGACATGTTCCGACTACGGACCCCCGGACTGCTGGCGGCGGGCGGCCTCGCCCTGCTGGCGGGGTGCAAACACCACCACCACGAGCCGGCGATGGACGCCCCGATGGCTCACGCCCCGATCCTGCCCGACGGGTCGCAAGTGGTGATGGACTACCCCGGCGTCGTCGGCATGATCGCCGGCCCGGTGCCGCGGCCGTCCATGGCGCCCGTCGCCCAGCCCGTTTCCGAAGCGCCCGCCGTCAAAGGCCCGGTCGGCGAACTGCCCCCGCCGGATTACGCCAAGATTCCCGAAGCGAAGCCGATGAGCCGGCCGGCCGCGGATGTCCCGGCGCTCGTGGTCCCGCTGACGAAAAAAGCCGACCCGGAGCCAGTGACGGCGACCGGCCCCACGTTGACCGGGCTGCCCGCCGCGACGACGCCCGACCCGTTCGTGGCCGCCCCGGTGCGGACGTTCCAGCCGGCCACGGTCACGGAGGTCGTGGCGCCGCCGAAGGATACGACGCCTGAGCTTCAGCCGATGAAGCTGACAGCCGGCGAACGCTTCGGCCACGCGGCCGATTTTAAGTGGGTGGCCGGGGCGCTGGACCGGCACCAAAAAGGCGGATTCTGGACACTGCGGTATGCCGACTACGCCGCCGACGACCCGTGGGGCGGCAAAGTCCGCCTGATCGACGACCCCCGGCTCGCGGCCTTCCGCAACGGGGATTATGTGTACGTCGAAGGACACATGATGGCCCCGCCCGCCGGAGCCGAGACGACGGGGTATCCCCCATTCCGGATCGGGAGCATTCAGCCCGTTCGTTAACACACGTCAGTTTCAGAAAGCCCGTGGACGGCCGTCCACGGGCTTTCAGCGCTTGGTGATCGTCACGTTCCCGTTCTCGTGCCCGGCGAGGATGGTCTTCCCGTCCGGGGCGAACGCCACGCAGTAGGTCGGGTTCTTGACCCGCGACGCGAACGTCGGCTTCATGCTCACCAAGTCCCACACGCTCAGGTTCCCGGCGTAGCCCGCCGTCACGATGGTCTTCGTGTCCTTCGACCACGCGACGCCGTACAGGTCGTCCGGGGTCGGGCCGAACTTCTTCGCTTCCTTGCCGCCGGCCACGTCCCACACGCGGATCGTGCGATCCTGACTAATCGACACCAGTGTGTTCGGGTCGCCGGCCAACGTAATGCCGGTCACGCCGAGTTCGTGGCCTTTCAAGTCCTTCACCAATTTCAGGCCGGGCACGTCCCAAACTTTGATCAAGTTGTCGGCCCCCGACGAGAACAGCGTCTTGCCGTCCGGCGTGAACGCCACACCGTACACGGACCCGGCGTGGACGCCGAGGTTCTTGACCTCCTTGCCGTCCGCGACGGTCCAGAGCCGCACCGACTTGTCTAGCGTCCCGGACCCGGTGGCGAGCGTCTTGCCGTCCGGGCTGAAGGCGATGGTGTCCACGATGTCCGTGTGCCCCTTGAACTCGATCACCATCTTGGCGTCCGCGATGTTCCAGAGCTTCACGGTCTTGTCGAGGCTCGACGTGGCCAGTTGCTTGCCGTCCGGGGTGAAGGCGACGCAGTACACCGGGTCAGTGTGCCCGGTGATCGTCTTGACTTCCTTCGGCTGGCCGTTGTTATACTCGAAGATTTTGGCCGTCTTGTCGAACCCGGCCGTGGCGAAGAACTTGCCGTCCGCGCTGAAGGCGATGTGGTGGACGAGGGCGGTGTGCGCCTTCACTTCGACCGGCGGGGCTTGGGCGGCCGCGACGGCGGCGACGAGGCAACAGGGCAGGAGCAGCCGAAACATGCGGATTCCTCGGGAGAGGTGTTCACGGGCGGGAAGTGCGTATTGTGGCCCGCGGGCCGGCGGCGGGCAACAGGGAAGTTCGGGAAATCGTCACCGGCCCAGCAAGGCGTCCAGCCACGCCGCGTGGTCCGAGTAGTCGGGGATCACCCAGTCGGCCCCGGCGGCGGCGAGGCGGTCGCGCTTCCAGCCGTTGATCGTGCCGTTGCCCCCCTCGTCGCTGGCGATGGCGACGGCCACCCCGCCGACCTTGCGAGTTTCGCCCGTCTCGATCACGCCGTCCCCGAAGCCGACCAACTGGTGGCCCCGCAGTGAGTGCGTCGCCAAAATCCGGTCAATGACGGCCCGCTTGGAGAACGTGCGCTCCCCGGCCGTCGGGGCGTGGATTTCCTCGAAGAAGTGATCGACGCGCAGCAACTTGGCTTCCGGTTCCATGTAGTGCCGTTCCGTGCCGCTGGCGAGGTAGAGTTTCAGCCCGCGACGCTTCAACTCTCCCAAAAAGGAGTGCGTCCCCGGCACGGCCCACGTCGCGGCCGTCGCCGGGACGCGCTCGACCTCGGCCGTGCGGTCGGCGGTCATCGCCAATAGCCGGCGGTCGTACTCGCGCAGGTAATCCTCGGCCGGCAGGGGAGTCCGGCCCAACGCAGTGATCTCCTCGGCCAGCCGCATCATTTGGAAGATCGCCGGCCGGCCGTTGAGTTCCATGATGAAGTCTTCCACCCGCGCCGCCAGCGAGTCGTTCGGCTCGGTGTTGCCCGCTTCGCGCAGGAACTCGACCATCATGCCCGTCATCAACCGCGGCCAGCCTTCGCGGAACAGCGAGAGCGTGCCGTCGAAGTCGAACAGGGCCGCCCGGAACTGGCCGCGCGGGAAGTCGTCGCGGATTACTTCGTGCGGGTCGGCCATTGGCGGGTCCGGGTCTGGTCATTGGGCGAGGGGGAAGGTATTCATCTCTACTCCCGGGGAGCGACGCCGTCCACGTCAGGCGTGACTTGGTGAGCCGAGCGGCGTAAGCCGCCGGGTGGGGGCTTGAGCGCATCACCCG
>JAYUGD010000567.1:0-4818 GCA_043767785.1 Zavarzinella sp.
CTCCGAAGCGGAGAGGGGGAACCAAACCAAATTCAAGAAGCCATCGCCCACTTGCTCCCCCTCTCCGCTTCGGAGAGGGGGCCGGGGGGTGAGGTAAGCGGTGTCAACCCGCCCGCCGACGCGATACCACTCCGAACTCCGCTCTAGTCCCGCCATTTCACCAGCGCCCACGGGGGACGTGGCCCAGTGGCCGGTCATCAGGCGGCCGCGGTCTCCTCGGGCGTCAATTCTCGCGAACGCTTATCGGCCCGGCCGATCTTCAACCAGGATGTAGATCGGATACTCGTGATAGTCGAACCGCCGATGCACGATGGTCGTCTGCACGCGGGCGTTTTGCTCCGCCCACTCTCGCCACGGTTCGGGCAAGCCGCCGCGGCCGCCCGGCAGCACGACCCACACGTTGCCATTGGCGGGCCGACGGTCATCGACAAATTCCGGGATGTCCTTAAAAGGCAGGCGGTGCCAGCGGCCTTCGAGTTCGGGGCGGTAGTACGACAGCTTGTCGCCCTGAACCACGACCAATACATCGTTTGGTCCGATGCGGTCGCCGACCCAATTCGCGGCCGCCCGGAAGTCGTGCCGACTGCCGTCTTGATAGTAGCTGACGACCTCCGGCAAATTCAGCAGGAGCAATCCCGCGAGCACGGAGAGGCCGGCGAGTCTGCTCACCGAGGTGAGACGGTCCGCGAGCCCGCCAAAGGCCACGCCACCCAGCACGAGCACTGGGAGGCAGAGCGGAAAGGCGTATGCCGAATGGAACGGAAGCATCTTTGGCAGCACGAGCAGGGACAACGCCCAAACCGACGCCTGGCTGCCCCAGAACGCGGCTTGCACGCGGTCGCGCTTCCACAGGATCAACAGGCCGGGAACGGAGAAGAGGGCCACGGGCCAAGTGACCTGGCTGACGCCGCTGAAGAGGGAACGCGAAATTGAGTAGCCTTCCCACCCGTAGCCAACGGCTTTGCCTTTGCCGAGCGGATACAGATACAGCGCGGCGAACAGCGCGGCGAACACCGCCCCCCCGATCGCCGCGAGCACGACGCGGTTGGACCGGAGCCCGCCGGGCCTTGCGCGAGCAAGAGCGGCCGCGGACACGAAGCCGCCAAAGATTATGCCAACGAGCGTGTGCGTGAGCACGGCCAGCATCGCCGCCGTGCACGCCCAGATCATCCAGCGGGCCGAATTCAACTGGAGCGAACGGGCCGCGGCCAGGAATGCCAGTGTCGCAAACAACGCGGCCGGCGAATAGAAGCGGTGATATTGCGAGTAAAAGAGATTTTCGGGCGAGACGATCAGAAGCGCCACCACGGCCAACGCGGGCGTTCGGCCGAGCAGGTTCTTCAAGCCAAGGCCAACGAGCACGATCTGCATGATGCCGCAAACCGCGGGCAGGGTGCGCGAGCCCGCTTCGCCGATTCCGAAGACGGAATCGGATGCCGCGTGCAGCGCCATCGCCAACGGCACCATCTTCGGCACATGGCGGTCGGGATCGTCCTGGGCAAACCGCTTCTCACCGAGGAACATGCGCACATCGTGAAATGTGCTGAGTTCATCGGACGCGAACGACCACTGGCCGATGCCGACGACTCTGGAAATGATTGCGAAAGCAATCGCGGCGGCGAACACGACGCCCCACGCGTGTGAACACCCGAAGAGTTCTTGCGGGGGGGGGGCGGGAAAACGGTTTTCGGATGTCATGTCACCAACCATACGACGGGCGCCGCCGTTGCCAAGAAACCGAGCCGACGGCGGCCAAGGCCAGCGCTCGCGGGGACGGTCGAATCGTCGGCGTTGTCTCCGACCGCGGAACGTCGTGGCCCGGCGCGAACTGGCCGGGGCCGTCTGCACGCCACGGGAGAGCGCACTATACTGGACCGTTCATCTTATTCGCCCCCGACTGACGACACCGCACCATGCAGCACACCCGGATGGCCACCCGACGACCCTTGCGCGTTGAACCCTTGGAAGCCCGCGACGTATTCAACGCGGCCGACCCGGTGACCTGCGCCTTCCCGCCGCCGCCGGACCCGCCGGCCGCGTTCGCCGCCGCCCCGGACGCCGCGCCGCCGGCGCCGCTCGAAGACACGTTCCTGCTGCACAGTTCACCGACGGCCACGAAATCCATCTACCTCGACTTCGACGGCCACACGACCACGCGGACGTATTGGAATCGGTCCTTCGGCAGTTCATTCGACACGCCGGCGTTCAACTTTGAAGGGTCGGCGGCGACGTTCTCGGCCGCGGAGCGGGCCACGATCCAGTACATTTGGCAGCGGGTGGCCGAGGACTTCGCCCCGTTCGACGTGGACGTGACGACCCAAGACCCCGGCATGGAAAACCTGATCGACCGCGGCGGGGCCGACGCGCGCTGGGGAACCCGCGTGAGCATCGGCGGGAAGTCCCAAGCCTGGTTTCATCAGTCGGCCGGGGGCGTCGCTTTCGTCGGCTCCTTCGGCAACACGTTCGGGTACGCGAACGACAACCCGGCCTTCGTGTTCGCCGAGACGCAGTACAACAACGAGAGTTACATTGTTCTGGCCGCGTCGCACGAGATCGGCCACACCCTCGGGCTGAGCCACGACGGCAAGGGGGCCGCGGATTACTACGGCGGGCACGCGAACTGGGCGCCCATCATGGGCGCCGGGTACAACAAGGCGATCACGCAGTGGAGCCGCGGGGAATACCCCGGCGCGACCAACCACGAGAACGACCTCGCGGTCATCACCACGCAAAACGGCTTCGGCTACCGCACGGACGACTTCTTCGACACGACGGCCGCCGCCACGGCCGTCACGCTCTCGGCGCCGACGGCGTTCACGGCCGCCGGGGTCATCGAGAAGCCGGCCGACGTGGACGTAATGAAGTTTAGCCCCGGCTTCGGGCCGTTCACCGTCACCGCGTCCCCGGCGGCCCGCGACCCGAACCTGAACATCCAGTTGGACCTGCTGAACGCCGCCGGCGATGTCGTCGCCACGGCCAGCCCGGCCAACTCCCTCGGGGCGAAGTTGTCCGCGACCATTGAGGAGTTCGGCCCGTACTACCTGCGGGTATCCGGCGTCGGCCAAGGCACGGCCGCGACCGGCTACACGGACTACGGCAGCCTCGGCCAGTACTCCCTGGTCGCCACGATGTCCGAGTACGCCCCGCCGGTCCTGCGCCGCGTCACCGGCGTGACGGCGACCGAATCGACCGGCGGCGCCGTGACCGCCTTCCGGGTGACGTTCGACGCCGCCGTAGACGCCAAAACACTGAAAGCCCTGACCGCGAAGGTGACGGGGCCGGCCGGGGCGGCCGTCAAGGTCGTCGGCGTGCGGGCCGTCCCGGGGACATCGACGGCCGTTGACGTGCTGATCTCCCCGCAGAAGTTCGCCGGGACCGGCGGCGTCCGCGTGGCGTTCTCCCCGCGCGGGCCCATCGCCCTCGACATGAACGGCAACGGTGCGCCCGGTGAGTTGGGCGATTATTACGCCGCCGCGGCCTTCCAGTTCAACTCAACCGCCGGCGGCCCCATCGCCGACAACGCGACCACGGACTTCTCGTTGAACGTCGGCCGGGCGTTCAACATCCGGGACGTGAACGTGCGCGTGAACCTGACGCACGCGAACGTGAGCGACTTGGCCCTGTCGCTCGTCGCCCCGGACGGCGTCACCGAAATCCGGCTGTTCGATCACCGCGGCGGGACCGGGAACAACTTGGCCAACACGCACTTCGACGAGCAGTCAACGAAGTCGCTCGTCGGCGCCAAGGCCCCATTCAACGCCGCCGTCTACAAGCCGGACTTCGACCTCACCACGCTGGCCGCCCTGAACGGCACGTCCTCCGCTGGCGATTGGACACTGCGGGTGACGGATTCCGCCGCCAACGGTTTCGCCGGGCAACTCATCTCGTGGGGCCTGACGTTCGCGACCGCCGAGGCGCGGGACGCCGTCGCCGTCACGGCCGTCACGCCAGTCCCCGTGTCTTCCAGCGCGTTCGCGTCCCTGGTCAAGTCGTTCACGGTACAGTTCGACCGGCCGATGAACGCGGACACGGTGAAGGCCGCCGACTTCAAGGTGACGTTCGGCCCCAAAAACACCCCCGTGAAGATCCTGTCCGTCGCCGGCGCCGGCACGACGTTCACGGTGACGACCGCCCCGTGGACGAAGGCCGGGGCGTACACGATCAAGGTCGGCCCGGCCGTGGCCGACACTCTCGGCAACGGCATGGACGGCACCGCCAACGGCTTCTTCCTGGAACCGGGTGACGTGTATGCCACGACGGCGCCGGTGACGCGGAACGTGTATCAATCGACCACGGCCGCCAAGATTCCGGACGGCCGGAGTTCGTTGACGAGTTCCGTCACCGTCGCGGACAAGATTTCCATTGAGCAAATCGCGGTGGATGTCAACATCCGGCACGCGAACGTCGGCGACCTGCGCCTCACGCTGATTTCCCCGACCGGGGCCGCGTTCGTGTTGGTGAGTAATGGGGTCGCATCGGGCGCCGACTTCACCCACACGACGTTCACGGCCGAGGCCGCCGCGGGCATCGCGACGGGGGCCGCCCCGTACACCGGCGACTTCACGCCCGAGGCGCCGATGGGCTTGTTGATCGGCCTCAGCGCCAAGGGGACGTGGAAGTTGAAAGTGGAAGACATGACGGGCGGCAACGCCGGGCAATTGCTGTCGTGGGGGATTTACGTGAAGCCGGCGGCGTGAGCGGGTTATACCGCCCGCGGCCACGATTGATCTTGATCGGTCGCCCCTTGTACTCCTCACGCTCCGCGTGAGGATCGGCTTCCCCCCACGGGAAGCGGTCGTCTCGGGCGGGAAGCCGGTC
>JAYUGD010000568.1:0-4818 GCA_043767785.1 Zavarzinella sp.
CCCCTGCCACGCCACGTGTCCAAAACACATCACGGCTCCACGCATCGGGTGTTGCAGCGGCGAAAAGAAGCCCCCAAGAAAACACCGTGAAAGGGGTAGCTGGTACGGCCTCATGTCGCGGACCAAGGCGTTGGCCAGCACGAGGATTTTTCGGGCCACGGCGACGAGGGCCACCTTCGAGGCTTTCCCACGCGCCTTGAGGGCCGCGTAAAAGGCCCGCATCTCGGGGGAGTAGCGGATGGCCGACACCGCCGCTTGATACAGTCCCCGCCGGACCTTGCCCCGGCCGCCGCGGATGCGGCGGACGTGGCTTTCCGTGCCGCTGTCGTTGTTGTACGGGGCCAGGCCGACCAGCGCGGAGATCCGCTGGCGAGACCCCTGACCCAACTCCGGCAGGTGGGCCAAGAGTGTCCGCGACACCTGCGGGCCGATGCCGACAATCGATTGCAGCACCGCGTCCCGGACCCGGAAGGCCGCCGTCTTTTCGACGACCGCGTCCATGCGCTCTTCCAGCGCGAGGATCTGCTTCTCCAAGTGGCGGACGTGGGCGTCGATGCTGGCCATCACCGTCGCCGGCCCGCCGACGTGGCGGTGGTTCTTCTCGGTCGCCAGCATGCGGACCAACTGGCCGCGGCGGTCGTAGAACTGCTGGAATTCTTGGACCTCCGGGGCCGGCAGCGGCCGAACGGTGGTCTCGACGACCTCGCCGAAATGGGCCAAGACCCCGGCGTCGATGGCGTCGGTCTTGGCCAGGTGGCCCGTGGCCTTGGCGAAGTCGCGGACCTGCCGGGCGTTGACCACGACGGCCGGCAGAGCGGCGGCGAGCAGGGCGCCGACCGCCGCCTTTTGGTAGTGGCCGGTCGACTCGAACACGATCCGCTCCGGGCCGACATCCCGGGCCCACGCGACCAGGGCGTCGATGCCGGCCGGGTCGTTGGCGAACCGGCGCGGGGCGTGCGGGGCGTGGCGGACGGCGGCGTCCAGATGGTCCGTGCAGACATCCACGCCGATGAAAATACGGCCCATGACAAACCTCCCGAACGGAGACGGAAGAGACGTGGCAGAACCGAGGCGTCGCCTGTTCAAGCTGGTGAATGCGGGGCGTCTCCCCGGTGACTATTCGAACCGCGGTGACACCGCTTCGACGAGGACCCAACTTGCGCCCGGACTCCCAGCGGTCCCAGCAAAATACGGTCTCATCGCCGAAGAGTTCTGACATCCACAACCCATTGTTCTGATGGGTAACGAGTGGATAATGAAATATACCAGCAAGGGTCGCCGACAAACCATCAGGGGAACCCGCCGCCAACTGGGAGTCGCTGCCCCTTGCTTGCGCAGCGGGCTATGACTGACTGGGCGGGGAGCGGTTCCTCGCGGCCGGCCGACGCGCTCCGCCGCGCCAAGCCTCCGCGTCGCGGCGAAACGGGGCCTCGGGGGCGCCCGAGCGCTCGTCGGGCGTTGCATCCCGTCCCCGACCCGTTTATCCTGAACCGCATGGCCAAGAAGAAAACCCGCGTCGATCTGCGCAAGAACCGGACGAAGCCGCCGCGCGAACACACGTGGACGGAAGGATTCCGCGAGCACGGGTACGAGAATGATGCCACGGTGGCCGACGAGCGGGTGCGGGCCAAGGGGGATATTTCTCGCAAGCGGACGATCATGGAGGACGATACCCCGCTGGTGTCCGGGGACGCCCCGACGACCCTCATGCCGGCGATTGACGAAACGATTTGCCAACTCGGGCGGGTCATCCGCATTCACGGCTTGCAGAGCGTGGTGGAAGCGAAAGACGGCAAAATCTTCCGCTGCACAGTTCGGCGACTGCTGAAAAGTCTGCTGACGGACGAGCGCAGCGTCGTGACGACCGGCGATGTCGTGTGGTTCCGGCCGGCGGCCGACGACGAGGGGATGATCGAACGGGTCGAACCGCGGCACGGCGTCCTCACGCGCGAATCACGGCGGCGGGAACACGTCTTGGTCGCCAACGTCGATCAACTGGTCATCGTCATGTCGCTGGTCGAGCCGAGCCTCAAGCCACACCTGATCGACCGCTACTTGGCCAGCGCCCAGAAGGGGAAACTCGCCCCCATCTTGTGCCTGAACAAGGCTGACTTGGTGGAACACGCCAACTTGCAATCCATGATCGGGGCCTACGCCCAACTTGGCGTCCCCACGCTGCTCACCTCGGCCCGCACGGGGCAAGGCATCCCGCATTTGCGGGAATTGCTGGCTGCTCGGTCCACCGTGTTTTCCGGCCAGAGCGGCGTCGGCAAGTCATCCCTGCTGAACGCCATTCAGCCCGGCTTGGCCCTCCGCGTGAGTGTCGTCAGTGAAGTGAATCAGAAGGGAAAGCACACCACGACGACGGCCGAACTGATCCGACTCACGACCGGCGGGTGGGTGGTGGACACGCCCGGCGTCCGGCAATTGCAACTGTGGGACACGATGCCGGAAGAGATCGAGGGCTACTTTCCCGAGTTCCGGGCCTTCGTCCCCAAATGCGCTTTCCCTGACTGCACGCACACGCACGAAGAAGATTGTGCCATCAAGCGGGCCGTCGTCCGGCGGCAAATCAGCGTGCGGCGGTATCACAGCTATGTCGGCATGAGAGAAGGCATGGCCGAGACGTAGTGTTGGTTGTTGGCAGTGAAAACGAAAACCGACCCCCTAGCCCCCCCTTGCCAAGGGGGGGAGGAAAACCGGCCGATTGCAATGCGCTACAGCCAGATGCAGAGACCGGCCCATTCTTCTCCCCCCTTGGCAAGGGGGGGTTGGGGGGGTCTCTTTCCCGTTCAGCCCGTCCCCGATACACCATTCGCATGAACGCCGTTGACTCCCTCTTCCAGCAATTGCGGGCCGACCGCCGCAAGGGCTTCATCGCCTTCCTGACGGCCGGCGACCCGGACATCGCCGGCACGCCGGACCTCATCCGGGCCGTCGCCGAGGCCGGGGCCGACCTCATCGAGATCGGCTTCCCGTTCAGCGACCCCATCGCGGACGGCCCGGTGATCCAAGCCTCCTACTCGCGGGCCTTAGACGCCGGCCTCAAGGTGCAGCAGGTGTTCGACGCCATCGCGACCGCCGTGAAAACACCGGGCTTCAAGCCCCCGATCGTCGGTATGGTGTCCTACTCGCTCATTCACCGCAAGGGGCCGAACGAGTTCATCGCCGCCGCCAAGACGGCCGGCCTCAGCGGGTTGATCGTCCCGGACTTGGTGGCCGACGAGGCCGACGCCTTCGCCGGTCTGTGCAAAGCGGCAGACTTGAAACTCATCCTGTTGGTGACGCCGACGACGACGCCGGAGCGGGCCAAGCAGATCGTCTCGCTCTGCACGGGCTTCGTGTACTGCGTCAGCGTGGTCGGCATCACCGGCGAACGGGATTCGATTCCGGAAGCGTTGACCAAGCAACTCGCCGACCTGCGAAAAGAGACCGATCTTCCGCTCTGCGTCGGCTTCGGCGTCAGCCGACCGGAACACGTCGAACACCTCAAGGGCATCGCGGACGGGGTCATCGTCGGCAGCGCGTTGGTCAAGAAAATGGAACAGGGGGGCGTCCAGGCCGTCGCCAAGTTGGTCAGCGAATTGGTGGCCCCGCTCAAAAGTTGACGGGCCGGCCGCTTCATCGAATCTTCACATGTCCCGCATGGTATCGACCCACGGCACGCCTAAATTATCTTCACAATTGGCCCGCGACCGGGTCTCGTCGAGGTCTCTTCTATGCGCTCAATCGCTTACGCCGCAATGGTTTTTGCCCCGCTGGCTCTTCTATTCTCCGCCGGATGCGGGAAGAAAGACGGCGTCAACGGCGTCTCCCGCCTGAACGGCGGCGGGGCCACCTTTGTCGATCCGATCATGCAGCGGTGGAGCAGCGAGTACAAGACGGCCAAGAGCGTCGAGATCGACTACAAGAAGTCCGGGTCCGGCAACGGCATCCAGCAGATGACCGGCAAGGTGCTGGACTTCGGCTGCACCGACGCCCCGATGAACAAGGAAGAGACGGAAAACGCCAAGGGCGAAGGGGGCGAAGTCGTCCACATCCCGGTCATCATGGGCGCCGTCGCGATGATTTACAACGTCCCCGGCGTGCCGAACCACTTGAAGCTCAGCGGGGACGTGGTCGCCAAGATTTACCTCGGCGAAATCACCATGTGGAACGACCCGGCCATCGCCGGCCTCAACCCCGGCGTCAACTTGCCCGCCACCGGCCTGACGCCCGTGTACCGGGCCGAAAGCTCCGGGACCACGAGTGTTTTCACGGAATACCTCTCCAAGTCTTCGGAGAGCTTTAAGGCCAAGGTCGGCATCAGCAAGAACCCCAAGTGGCCCAAGATCGGCACCGGCCAGCAAGGCAACGACGGCATCGCCGGTCACGTGAAGCGCAACGAGGGCTGCATCGGCTACGTGGAACTGTACTACGCCAAGAAGAGCGAACTCTCTTACGCCACGCTGAAGAACCGCCGCGGCAAGGACGTGCCGCCGGACCCGGAAAACGTGGCCGCCGCCGCCGCCGCCGCCCTGACCACGCCGGCGACCGTCGAGCCGTACACGCTGCACCAACTCACGTTTTCGCTGACCGACGTAGACTCGGACTTGGCATATCCCATTTGCGGGGCCAGTTACGCCGTGCTGTATAAGAACCAGCCGGCCGGCAAGGGGAAGGCGTTGGTCGAGTTCCTCAAGTGGGCGACCGGCGAGGGGCAGAAGTTCGCCAAGGAACTCGACTACTCCCCGCTCCCGGCCGAACTGCAAGCGAAGATCGCCGCCCGCCTGGACGAAGTGCAGTTGGACTGACGGGCAAGACTCTTGGCGAGCGGGG